>NZ_JAEVHN010000740.1:0-2823 GCF_016803375.1 Micromonospora sp. 4G55 | reverse complement strand
GCGAAGGTGCGCCCGTACCGGGCGGCCTTGTACTCCAACATGGCGGTGAAGCTGGCCCATCCCGCGTCGTGCACGGACTTGGCGAGCCGGGTCGGCCGAGACCGACGACGCACAGGTCCTCGACGTACACCGCTTGGTTGTCGCGGATGATCGCCGTGGAGAGTTTGTGCTGCCAGTCTCGCCGGGTGTCGGCCACCCGCGCGTGGGCGCGGGCGACCTTGACGACGGCCTTCTTGCGGTTCTGGCTGCCACGCTGCTTGCGAGACAGGTCTTGCTGCAACCGGCGCAGCTTGCGGGCCGTACGGCGTAGGAACTTCGGGGCGGCGACCTTCGTGCCGTCGGAGAGGACCGCGAAGTGGGTCAGCCCCAGGTCGATACCCACCTCGGCCCCGGCCGGCGGCAGCGTCTCGTCCTGCGTGCTCTGCACGACGAACGACGCGAAGTACCGGCCCGCCGCATCCTTGATGATCGTCACACTGGACGGTGCGGAGGGCAGCGTCCGCGACCAGCGCACCTCCAGGTTGCCGATCTTCGGCAACCTGAGTCGGCCGTTGTCGAGGACCCTGAACCGGGCGTTGGCGGTGAAGCGGATGGCCTGCCGGTTGTCCTTGCGGGAACGGAACCGTGGCGGCGTGACCTTGCGGCCCTTGCGCTTGCCGGAGATCGAGGCGAAGAAGTTGCGGTACGCCACATTCAGATCCGCGAGGGCCTGTTGCAGGACCACCGAGGACACCTCGGAAAGCCACCTTCGTTCCGGGGTCGCCTTGGCTGCGGTGACCCGCTTGGACAGTTCGGCGTCCGACAGGTACGGCAGACCCTGCTCGCGGGCTTCCTGCCGCGCACGCAGTCCGTCGTTGAACACCACCCGCGCGCACCCGAACGCCCGAGCCAGCGAAGCCTGCTGCCTCGGCGTCGGGTAGACGCGGTAGTTGTAACGAAGCTGCACGTACAAAACGTACCACGCGTACTATTGCCGGATGGACGATGCACCCCAGGTCGCGGTGAGCGACGCCCGCAAGGAAATCGGCAAGCTGATCGACGCGGCCCACTACGCCGGGCAGCACACCATTCTGGCGAAGAACGACGAACCACGCGCCGTTCTCGTGCCGTACCGGTGGTACATCGAAACGCGGAACCGCCCGGTTTAGGGCACTGCTCCCGCCTTGGCGGCCCTCCCAGCGCGGGCCTTCACCCCCGCCCGGAAAGGCGAAGCACTGCCCCGCATCCCGGTAGCTGCCGCGCGCCACCAGCACCATGCAGAGGTAGGAGGTGTCGTCGTCGCTCGCACCAGGAGACGGTGTCGGCGTCCGCGGGCACCAGCGGCGCCTCGGGGCGTACGACGGTGGTGTTCGTCCGGCCGTCCGGTTCCTGGTAGGTCCGGCACTTCGCCAGCGCCAACTTCAGGTCGCCGATCAGCTTGCGCCCCGGCACGGTGAGGTAGCCGACGACGTACTGCCGGATCCAGACCTGCTCGCCCTTCCACTGCCGCTCCCGGTGCGCGGTCCGCTTGCGGTCCGACGGGAGGTTGTCGCGGTACGGGTGGGCGAGATTGAACGCCTTGGCGGTCTCCGAGGTGACGTCCGCGATGGCCGGGTGGAAGTTGGTCAGCTCGACCATCGCGGCCTTGACCTGACCGCGCACCTCGGCGGTCGACGTCGGGGTGCGTCGTGCCGGCGCGCCGCGTTACACCCGTCAGCTCGGCAGGTAGTCGAACTCGTCCGGGTTGGGGCCCTGCCGGCCGGCCTCGCCCCGGTCCAGCCCGCTGATCCGCTCCATCGCCGCGTCGTCCAGCGCGAAGTCGAAGATTTGGAAGTTCTCCGCGATCCGGCTCGGAGTGGTCGACTTGGGGAAGACGATGTCGCCGCGCTGCACGTGACAGCGCAGCACCACCTGGGCCGGGGTACGGCCGACCTCGTCGGCGACGTCGACCACGGTCGGATCGTCAAGCACCTTGCCCTGGGCGATCGGCGACCACGCCTGGGTGATGATGTTGTGCTGCCGGTCGTACGCGCGCACGTCTTCGTTGCCGAAGTACGGGTGCACCTCGATCTGGTTGACCGCGGGCACCACGTCCGCCTCGGCGGCGAGCCGCTCCAGGTGCGGCACCTGGAAGTTCGACACGCCGATCGACTTCGCCCGGCCGTCGCGCTGGAACTCCTCCAGCGTCTTCCAGGTGGAGACGAAGTCGCCGTCGTAGCGGGTGGGCAGCGGCCAGTGGATCAGGAACAGGTCGATGTGGTCCATCTTCAGCGCGGACAGCGTCGACTCGAACGCCCGGCGGGCGTCCTCCGGCCGGTGGAAGGCGTTGTTGAGCTTGCTGGTCACGAAGACCTCGGCGCGGTCCAGGCCGGAGGTGCGGACCGCCTCGCCGACCTCGGCCTCGTTGCCGTACATCTCGGCGGTGTCGATGTGTCGGTAGCCGATCTCCAGCGCCCGGCTGACGGCCTCGACGGTGTCCTTCGGCTCGATCTGGAAGACCCCGAAGCCGAGCTGCGGGATCGTGTTGCCGTCGTTGAGGGGGATGTCGGGAATCGTGTTCGCCATCCGGCTCTCTCCCCCATCGTCAGGGGCACCCGGCCGGGCGCCGGAAGCGCTTCCACGGCGTCCGCCGCAGTGGTGCCACCCGCCTGTCCTACCCGGTCGGGCCGCTCCCTCACGGGCCCGGCCGGTGATCTGCGACAAGCCCCCACTCCTCAGTCGGACGTGGCGTCGAACAGCACCGGCCAGGGCCGGGCCGACGGCGTCACCGCGGCCGGCGGCGCGGGTTCGACAGTGGCCAGCACCTCGGCCGCGAACTGCCCGAACATCGGTGCCGCGGGGTGC
>NZ_JAEVHN010000739.1:0-2823 GCF_016803375.1 Micromonospora sp. 4G55 | reverse complement strand
TGCCTCCATCGGCAGACCCGGATGAGCTGCCAGGCCCATGAGCGCACGGTTGACGGCTGATGCTGGCCCGACGCACCGCTGGTGTCAGACGTTGAAGCGGAACTGCGAGCCGTGATCGGCTCACCAGCGGGAACAGTGCTCGGCACCTGTTCAGACGGCGTCGCAGGCTGCCAGGGCTGCTCACTGATCGACAACATTTGACAGTGTCTCGTGCCCCCTGTGTGCCCCAGACAGCCGCGCGCCACCCAGGCGCGACCCTCCTGGCAGGATCAGCCCGGTGATGAGGTCCGCCGGGTTGCTGCGCTGCGAGGCGATTGCATGGGTCGACGAAGACTGGCCAGGGTGGGTCCGTGTGCGGCTGGTCGACGCCGACGGACGGACCTGGTTCTTCGTCGACAAGGTGCCGATCTTCTTCGTGGATGACGACATCCTTCCTGGCGCTGCTCTGCCCCGGCCGGCGTTCGTGAGGTGCCATGTCGTCGGTCAGCAGGAGGACCAGATCCTTGTCGTTAGCACTGCTCCCGACCACGTGGAAGCCGAGGACGGAACCACTCAGTTCCGGGTCCGCCCGAACCAGCTAGAGCCGGCGAGCTGGTCCTGATCCAACCGAACTGTCAGCTTGGGAATCGTGTGCGGCTCACCCAAGTCGCCGACGTTTGGGCTGGCGCGCTGCGCCTAGCAGCATCCGCCCCAGTGCCTAGGTCACCTCTGCTGACCCCTCTTGACCGCTCGATCGGGCACGACACGGGCACGACCTCATGTCCGGCTATTCCGGCGACTTCACTACGCCTGTGCCTTGTGGGCCAGATTGCCACCGCCGTGATCCAGGTGGTGGAGGTCCCGGTGGGCCTGGTAGAGGACCAAGTAGCACCCCCGTGACTTCCCGTCTCCAGTACTCATTGGCGGTGTCGCGGGAGGTGATCGCCACTACGTAGAGGCTTGGTGACCCCACCTCCAGCATCCAGCCCGGTGCGGGCATGAACCATTTGCCGGGCGGGCAGAGCCTTCTTCTTGCCTGGGCGCGGAACAGGGTGTCCTCGCCGTTGAGGGTGGGCGACGTGAAATGGAACTCCACGACCAAGTCCCAGATGAGCGAGTCAGAGGCGTTAAGAATTCACGCTCCCCACTGGTCAGGGGGTTGCTGTTCAGGATCGAAGGCGTACCAGCTGGACACTCGGCTCGCCTAAGCCCGCCGGGCTTCATCGTCACGCTTTCGCCGCTCATCCTCGGCTCTGCGATCGCGCTCAGCCTCCCAAAGGTAGAGCGCGAACGCTGCGACCGCCGCGTTCGTCCGACAAATTCGCTACCCGGCGGCCGGAGCGCAGTGATACACAACCGAGGTGCAAAACATTTTGGAGTTCCCCGAGGTCCTGCGGCTGATCGAAGACCGCTCGGCCGCGTTCCGCGCCGCGATCGCGTCCGCCCCCGACCTTGACGTCCAGGTCCCGACCTGCCCGGACTGGACGCTGCGCGAACTGGCGCAGCACCTCGGCGACGGCCGCCGCCGCCAGGCCGCCATCATCGCGGCGGGCCCGGGCGCTGAGCCCCCGGCGAGGACGGACCCGAAGGGCGCCCCGACCGCGCCCCGCGACCGCGAAGCCCTGGACGCCTGGCTCGCCGAGTCGACCGAGCTCATGCTCGACGCGATGCGCGAGGCGGGCCCGGACCGCGGCTGCTGGACCTGGTGGGGCCGCTCGCAGGCCCCGGAGACCAGCGGAGCCGTGGCCCGGCACCAGATCCAGGAGATCGCCGTCCACACCTACGACGCCCAGCTCACCCAGGGGGCCGCGCAGCCGCTGCCGACGGACGTCGCGGTCGAGGGCGTCGACGAGTTCCTGACGACCGTCTCGGCGACGACCGTCCCCTGGCCGTTCAAGCCGGCGACCATCGACCTGCACACGACCGAGGGCCGCTCCTGGCGCCTGACCCTCGACGCCGACGGCGTCCGCTGCGACGACCTTGCCGCCGACGCGGGGCCGGGCGACATGGCGATGCGAGGCGCAGCGAGCGAACTGGTCCTCTATTTCTACGACCGCGTCCCGCTCGACGGCCTGGAGACCACCGGCGACACCGAGCCGATGGAGCAGCTCGCAGACTGGGACCCGAACGCGTAAAACGCGCACTTGTGACGCATCTGTCGGTTGCGCGCGCGCTCCTGCGGGCGCCACTGGGCCCGGGGTTAGCGCAGGGCCTCGCGGCCGATGCGGATGACCCGGCCGTGCACCTTGCGCAGGAGGCGAGCAGTTTGCGGATGGACCAGCGGGTGAAGGGCTGGCTGAGCTTGGTCGGGCGGGTGGTGGCCGTCTGGACGACGAAGTCCTCGTCGTCAGGGCTGAGCAGGAGGGGACGGCCTCCCGCCCACCGAGGGTCCAGGCAGGCCGAGCCGATCTGGTTGAACCGGTGGATCACGTCCCGCACCGTGCCCTCGTCGGCCTGCACCAACTGGGCGATCACTGGAACTCGGTTGCCGCCGGCCGAGGCCAGCAGCATCATCGCTTGTCAATAGCGCACTGTGTTGGTGCTGCCCCGGCGTCATCCAACCGGTTCCGGCCCCGCCGCCGCCAACCCGGTAATCGTTCCCGGTCAGAGCACTAGCTAGCTGCCATCCTGTCTGCCGCCGACCCGCCCTCTGGGGAGCGGGCCGCCGCCCGGTCCGCCACGTCAAGCGGACCTTGACGCACGTACGGGCGCTGGCGGGCCGGGCGGTGGTCTGCTCGGCTCGCCCGGGTCGTCGGCTGGCGGGATGGCCGCGCGCAACCACCCACGGACCGCGAGGCGCGGACGGAGCCCCGGCCATCCTGGAGTCGTTGCGCCCCCGCCGGA
>NZ_JAEVHN010000738.1:0-2831 GCF_016803375.1 Micromonospora sp. 4G55 | reverse complement strand
GGCGGCGAACTCGGCCTCGGTGGGCCGCCGGTCCACACCCATCGCCGGCGGGGTGCCGGCGCGGGGCGCGGGTGGAAGACCGTCCCGATCTCGTAGATGGAGAGGTCCCGCTGGCCCCGGCCCAGGTTGCGCTTGAGGATGCCGAGCAGCGGGCCGAGCAGCGTGGTCCGCAGCACCGGCTCCTCCTCGGACAGCGGGTTGGCCAGCCGGACCGCCGCCCGGCGCGGATCGTCGGCGGGCAGGCCGAGCTGGTCGGCGAGTTCCGGCGCGGTGAACGGGTGGGCCAGCACCTCGACGTGGCCGCGCTCGGCCAGCGCACGGGCCACCGCCCGGCGGCGGCGCTGCTGCCAGGTGAGACCACGCCCGGCGGGCGCGGTGGGCAGCACGGACGGCACCCGGTCGTACCCGTCGAGGCGGACCACCTCCTCGACCAGGTCGGCCGGGTCGGTGAGATCGGGTCGCCAGGTCGGCGGGGTCACGGTGAGCACGTCACCGGCGCCGGCGGCCACGCCGACCTCGCCCGGGTCCTCGGCCAGCCGGTCGGCGCCCCGGACGACGGTGCAGCCGACCTGCTCCAGCAGGGCGACCACCCGCTCCGGGGAGTACGCCACCCCGACCCGCCGGGACGGCAGGTCGGCCGGGAGGACGACCGGCCGCACCGGCCGGACGTGATCGATGTCCAGGATCTGCTCGCCGACGGTGCCACCGGCGTGCTCGGTGAGCAGCCGCACCGCCCGCTCCAGGGCGACCAGCGGCAGGGCCGGGTCGACGCCCCGCTCCCAGCGCTTCGCCGCCTCGCTGAACAGCCGGTGCCGGCGGGCGGTGCGCCCGACCATCACCGGGTCCCAGTGGGCGGCCTCGAAGAGCACGTCGGTGGTGCCGCCGACGACCTCGCTGGTCTCGCCGCCCATCACCGCGGCGAGCGAGATCGGCCCGGTGTCGTCGCAGATGACCATGTCCTCGGCGGTCAGGGTGCGGGCCACCCCGTCCAGGGTGGTCAGCTTCTCCCCCGCCTCGGCGCGGCGGACCACCAGCGGACCGCTGATCCGGTCGGCGTCGAAGGCGTGCATCGGCTGGCCGAGTTCGAGCATCACGTAGTTGGTGATGTCGACCGGCAGCGAGATGCTGCGGACGCCGGCCACGGTCAGCCGCCGCGACATCCAGTTGGGCGTCTCGGCGGTGGGGTCGACGCCCCGCACCATCCGCGCGGCGAACCGGTCGCAGCCGACCGTGTCGCGCACCTCGACCGGGTACGCCGGCTCGGCGGTGCCACCGGGCGCGGGCGTCAGGCCCGGGTCGCGGAACGGTACGCCGAGGGCGTGCCCCAGCTCGCGGGCCAGGCCGCGCACGCTCAGCGCGTACCCCCGGTCGGGGGTGATGTCCAGCTCGACCACGACGTCGTCGAGCCCCACGACGGCGCGCGCGTCGTCGCCCGGCTTGGCCGGGGTGTCCGGCGGCAGCACGATGATGCCGGAGTGGTCGTCACCCAGGCCCAGCTCCTTCGCGGAGCAGATCATGCCGGCGGAGTTGCGCCCGTAGGTCTTGCGCGCGCCGATGACGAAGTCCCCCGGCAGCACGCCACCGGGGAGGATCACCACCACCCGGTCGCCCTGGGCGAAGTTGCGCGCCCCGCAGACGATCTCCTGCGGCTCGCCGGTGCCGTTGGCGGCGCCGACGTCGACCCGGCAGAACCGGATCGGCTTCTTGAAGCCGGTCAGCTCCTCGATCTCCAGGACCTCGCCGACCACCAGCGGACCGGTGACGGTCTCCCGCAGGTCCACCACGGAGTCGACCTCGATGCCGAGGTCGACCAGGGCCTGCTCCAGGTCCCCGGTGGGCAGGTCGGCGGGGAGGTCGACGTACTCCCGCAGCCAACTGACAGAAACTCGCATGACTTCAGACCACCGTTCCCGTGACTCGTACCCGCATCGCCTACGCCCCGACCCCGAACGCGCGGGTGAACCGCACGTCGCCCTCGGCCATGTCCCGCATGTCGCTGACCCCGTGCCGGAACATCACGGTGCGGTCGATGCCCATGCCGAACGCGAATCCGGAGTAGACCTCCGGGTCGATGCCGCAGGCGCGCAGCACCCGCGGGTTGACCATGCCGCAGCCGCCCCACTCCACCCAGCGCGGCCCGTCCCGGTGCTCCGGGAACCAGACGTCGAACTCGGCCGACGGCTCGGTGAACGGGAAGTAGTGCGGCCGGAAGCGGGTCTTCGCGCCCTCGCCGAACATCGCCCGGGCGAAGTGGTCGAGCGTGCCACGCAGGTGCGCCATGGTGATGCCCTTGTCCACCACCAGGCCCTCGACCTGGTGGAAGACCGGCGCGTGGGTGGCGTCCAGCTCGTCGGTGCGGTAGACCCGGCCGGGCACCACCACGTAGATCGGCGGCTTGCGGGTGAGCATGGTGCGCGCCTGCACCGGCGACGTGTGGGTGCGCAGCACCAGGCCGGAGCTCTCCGCGCCGTCCGACGGTGCGATGTGGAAGGTGTCCATCAGGCCCCGCGCCGGGTGGTCGGCGGGGATGTTCAGCGCGTCGAAGTTGGTCCACTCCAGCTCGACCTCGGGGCCCTCGGCCACCTCGTAGCCCATCCCGACGAACAGGTCGCTGATCTGCTCCATCAGGGTGCTCAACGGGTGGCGGGCGCCCCGGGGGTGCCGGTCGTACGGCATGGTCACGTCGACCCGCTCCTCGACCAGCACCCGGGCGGCCTGGTCGCGCTCCAGGACCTCCTGGCGGGCGGCGTAGGCGCTCTCGATCGCCCGGCGGGCCTCGTTGACCCGCTTGCCCGCGTCGGACTTCGCGGCCGGCGGCAGCGCGCCGATCT
>NZ_JAEVHN010000737.1:0-2833 GCF_016803375.1 Micromonospora sp. 4G55 | reverse complement strand
GGCATCGACATCGGGCCGTCCCCGCAGGACGCCCAGCTCGCGGCGGACCTGGCCCTGCCGATCGAGGAGCTGGACCTCACCGTCCGCTCCTACAACTGCCTCAAGCGCGAGGGCATCAACTCCGTTGGTGAGCTCATCGGGCGTACCGAGGCCGACCTCCTCGACATCCGGAATTTCGGTCAGAAGTCGATCGACGAGGTCAAGATGAAGCTCGCCGGGATGGGTCTCGGGCTGAAGGACTCGGCTCCGAACTTCGACCCGGCGCACGTCGTGGACGCCTTCGGCGAGGCCGACTACGACACCGACGACTACCGCGAGACCGAGCAGCTCTAGTCCGCGCTGCCGCCACACCTGAGGAGCACCAAGCATGCCCACGCCCACCAAGGGCCCCCGCCTCGGCGGCAGCCCCGCGCACGAGCGGCTGATGCTGGCCAACCTGGCCACCGCGCTGTTCCAGCACGGCAAGATCCAGACCACCGAGACGAAGGCCCGGCGGCTGCGTCCGCTGGCCGAGCAGCTCATCACCAAGGCCAAGCGCGGCGACCTCGCCGCGCGGCGTCGGGTGCTGGGCGTCGTCAAGGACAAGGACGTGGTCTACGCCCTGTTCGACCAGATCGCGCCCCGGTACGCCAACCGCAACGGTGGCTACACCCGGATCGTGAAGACCGGTCCGCGCAAGGGTGACGCCGCTCCGATGGCGATCATCGAGCTGGTCGAGGAGCTTCAGGTCGCCGAGCCCAAGGCGAACAAGAAGACCGCCGCCCGCAAGGCCGCCCAGCAGGACAAGGTCGAGGCCCTGGCCCCGGCCGAGGAGACCCCGGAGTCGAACTCGGGCGACCAGGACGCCGAGCCGCCGGTGTCGGTGTCCGGTGACACCGACGCCGCCCGCGAGGACAGCGACGAGGCCAACGAGAACAAGGCCTGAGCACAGGCGTCATCGTCGGGCCCGGCATCCCTTCCTGGGGTGCCGGGCCCGACGGCGTGAACGGGAGGTACGAGGTGGACGAGCGGACCCGGCTGCGGTTGGACGTCTCGTACGACGGCACGGACTTCTCCGGTTGGGCCGCCCAACCGACCCGGCGGACGGTCGCCGGGGTGCTGACCCAGACGCTGGACCTGGTCCTCGGCGCGGGCACGGCGACCGGGCTGACCGTCGCCGGCCGCACCGACGCCGGGGTGCACGCCACCGGTCAGGTCTGTCACCTCGACCTGCCCACCGCCGTGTGGCGGGAGCATGACGGGCGCCTGCTGCGCCGGCTGGCCCGGCTGCTCCCGACCGACGTGCGGGTCCGCGCGATGAGCGAGGTGCCCGCCGACTTCGACGCCCGTTTCTCGGCGACCTTCCGTCGCTACGAGTACCGGGTGACCGACGCCCCGTGGGGCGCCGAGCCGTTGCGCCGGCACGACACCCTCGCCTGGCCGAAGCCGCTGGACCTGGCGGCGCTGAACGCCGCCGCGGCCGGGCTGGTGGGGGAGCACGACTTCGCCGCGTACTGCCGGCGCAAGGAGAACGCCACCACGCTGCGCGAGGTGACCCGGCTGGACTGGCGGCGCGACCCGGACGGCATCCTCGTGGCCACCGTGCAGGCCGACGCGTTCTGCCAGGCGATGGTGCGCAGCCTGGTCGGGGCGATGCTGGTCGCCGGGGACGGCCGGCGGCCGGTCGAGTGGCCGGCGAGCCTGCTGAGCCGGCGGGAACGTTCCAGCGAGGTGACCGTCGCGGCGGCGCACGGGTTGACCCTGGTCGCGGTCGGCTACCCCGACGACCCGGCCGAGTACGCGCACCGCGCCGACCTCACCCGGCGCCTCCGCGTCTCCACCGAGGCCTGAGCGCACGCGGGTTCGCGAGACCCGGTGCAGCCAAGGGCACTCACCCAGGCCGGTGCGCGGTGCCGCCAGGTCGCCGGCCTCGCCCGGCAGCGCCCGCGCAGGCGGCGTGACGCGTGACCGGGCCGTGCCGAGCCTGAACACGTGGCGAGGCCCGGTCCACAGGACTCGGACCGGGCCTCGCGTCGCTCGCCGTCGACCGGCGGCTCAGTTGCCGGGCAGCTCGTCGGGAGTTGCGTTGCCGCCCTGGGTGCCGGTGCCCTCGGTCGCCTTCGCGGTGGGCTGGACGGCGCTGCCGCCGACGGCCCGGCGTTCGAGCACGCCCTTGTCGAGGTGCAGCTCGATCAGGTCGAAGATGATGTCGCGGACGGCGGTGTCGCCGGCCGGCACGGCGCCGCCGTCGGCGCGGACGACCAGGCAGTAGGCGATGTAGTGGCCGCGTACCTGCCAGCCGACCCGGGCGGCGGCGGTGGTGAGCGCCTCGGTGCCGTCGCCGGCCGCCATGCCACGGAAGCGGCCCTGCCGCTCGTCGAGCAGCTGCCGGATCCGGTCCCGGACGCGTTGCGCGCTGGCCTTGTCGGTCAGGTTGAACAGGCCGGCGGTGGCCAGGTGCTCGCCGTCGGGGGAGCGCAGCGTGCCCCGGACCACCTGGCTGCACCCGAGCCGGACCAGCAGGTCGGCGATCTCGCCGGTGGCGGCGACCGCGCAACTGCCGCCGGACTGCGTCTTCAGCACGTCGTAGGCGGGTCGTCCGTCGGCCACCACCAGCTTCTTGCCGCCGAAGACCTCGCGGGCGGTCAGCGGCTGCTGGTCGGTGTCGCGGGAGTCGAGGTCGTTGGCGGTCGACCCGTCGACCGGGGCGGCCGTGGTGGGCTGCGGTGCCGCCGCGGTCGGGTCGTCGTTCGGCGTGCGGTCGACGAGCAGGGCCGCCGCGCCGAGCCCGCAGAGCGCGAGCAGGACCAGCACCGCCGCACCGCCGACGAGCACCTGCCACAGCCGACCACCG
>NZ_JAEVHN010000736.1:0-2872 GCF_016803375.1 Micromonospora sp. 4G55 | reverse complement strand
GGCGGCGGCCGACCGGATCGCCGCGTCGATCGGCCGGGACCGCAAGACGCTGGTGGCGGCGCTGACCGCCGAGGTGCACGGAAGTAGGGGGGACGACGGTGGGCTGAAACTGCGGCGCGAGGCGCCGAGGTGCGACCGTGTGGGTGCTGTCCTACGGGGACGGCCGTCAGGGCGGCGAGTACAGGTCGCGGACGGACGCGGAGATCGCCGACGTGCGCAAGGGCGGCGGCGGCGAGATCCGCCAGGTGCAGAAGTAAACGACGGTGCGGCGTCCTAGCGATCTTTGGTCGCTTACGACCAAAGATCGCTAGATCGGATACGCGTCGGGTGACCGACGAGCGAGCTTTGTCACCTCGTCGGCAGCTCGGCTGACCATTCGTGCGGTGGCCAGACGACCAGCCTCATGGCTCGCCCGCTCCGCGTCGTGGTCGGAGCGCTCAGCTTGGAGCGATCGTTCCAGTGAGGTGTGGTCGTCCGTGGAACTGTTCGCCCTGTGCTTCTTGGCAAGCGGCCAACCGACGATAATGCCGGCAACGACGATCAACAGTATCGGCAGTGACCTCGGCGGCGATCCGTCGCCGTTGCCTGCCACCAGGCTCAGCACGACGCTACCGGCGCAGAATACGACGACTCCTGCGATGCTCGAGGTCAGCCAGTCTGACGAGTCCGCGCGTCGGGTCTGCTCGGCTTCTGCAGGCCTGTCGACCATGGCGATTTCCTTATCGAGCTGGTTGACCCACGCCAGGCTCGCCTCCTCCTCAGCGGATGGCCGAGACAGGATCTGTCGAGCATCGCTCAGTTCGCCAGCCAGGCGGCGCAAGGTGTTCAGCCGTGACGGCAGATCGTTGCCACTGGCGACCTCTTCGTCGCTGTGGTAGCCGTATTCCTCCGCGCCGTCCAAGGCCGCGATGGCACGTTTCACAGCGGCCTGCTGTGCCTTGCTTAAGCGCTCCACCACGGGTGCCGCAATGGGAAGCGCCGACCAGGACGGGTCGGCCGCGAGCGTCGGATCGAGCATCATCGCTCGGTCAAGGTACTCGACGGCACGGAACCGCAGTCCGGCCGAGAAGGCAAGCTCCGGGGACTGGCGCAGACGCTCGACAGCATCTCTGAGGATGCTGTCGGCAATGTCCCGTTGACCGAGGCGGTCACGAACCGCGACGGCGAACTGGACGGCTCGCACAGCGATCGCCGGCTTGGTCTGCTCGCCATATCTGAGCGCTCGTTGGAAGGAGTCGGCGGCATCGGTCAGCCCGTCGACCGGCCGCTCCCCGACGCTTATTGCACCGAGTATGGCCGAGCCTCGGCCCAGATGAGCCTCCGGCTGGTCCCAGTTTCGCTCGATCGACATGTCGTAGTCGCGAACGGCTTCCTGCCACAGTTGACGTTTGGCTGCCGACGTGGCTCGTATGAGAAGTTCGGTTGCTGCCGTCCCGAGCGGTGACCGCAGTGACTCCGCGATCTCGCGTTGTATCTGCAGTTGGGCCTCGGCCAGGCGAGTCATCTGCCACACGTAGTCGCTGATTTCGGACAGCCTGGTGCTTGTGGTAGATCGGTGGCGGTCGAGGGTGGTCGCGACTGTCGCGGTCGATGAGCCCAGCGCGTCGACGCCCGCGACTAGATAGCGGAGCTCGCGTAAGGATTCTTCGTGGTGCCTCGACATGTCACGGGAAACGTCCACGGCTGCCCCTGTCGTCGTGCGGCTGTGCCGAGGCTAACCGCGAGGGGCGCAGGAAGGGCATCGCCGTTTCGTATACTCCCTTCGTCAGAACGGAGCGTCAAGCGCTGGTGACTGATGAGGATGCAGTCAAGTCGGCTACCGTACCGCCAAGGCTGTCGCCGTACCGCGAAGTTTTTCACCCAGGGCCCTGGCAAAGTCGTCGGGTGCCCGGCTTGATGTGGTTGGTGTAAGCGCGGCCTTGCAGGTGGTAGCAGGACGGGCATGACCGTTAAGGCTATCTGCGCCTTGTTGATCGCCCGACGTCGGTCATGCCTGCTCTGCCATCACCGCCGACCCGGTCCCTGTCGTGCGCACCGGCGGTCCGTGACCGGCTTGCGGCGCATCGGCATCGGCAAGGTTGGCCACCGAAAGGCGGGCGACCCTATGCTGCACGCCGTGGTCTCTGCTGAGGCTGGCGCCGGCGACAGTCCTGGCATGCCGGTGGCCGCGCGGCCGAGGCGGCCCTTTGGCTGGTGGGGCCAGCTGTTTGGGTTGGTTGTGGCCATGGTCGGTAGCGGACAGCTCCTGGTGTTCATGAAGATCCTGATCAGTGGTGAGGCGCAGCCTCGGGGGTTTAGCCTGAGAGGTTTGCCCGGCCACGGCGACGTTTGACCGCCACGTGCAGCCCATGCCGGGCCAGGATCCGATAGACCGTCATCCGCGACGGCACCGGACCCGGGCAGCCGTTACGGCCCAGCTCGAACGCGATCCTCCGCGCACCCCAGCGCGGGTGATCCCGCCGCAACTCACACACCGCCGCCTCCACCTCCGGCGACGCCTGATGCGGGCACGAGTCCGGCCGATGCGACCGATCCTGCAACCCGGCCAGACCACCCTCGTCATAGCGACGCAGCCACGCGTGAACGCTCTGCCGCGTCACCCCCATCCGCGCGGCGACCTCGCCGACCCGATCCCCGGCCTTCACCGCGAGGACCGTCGATACCGCTGCTCCACCACCGACATGTGCACCAGCGCCAATCCCGGCCCCCTGATCTCGCGATGCGCAAACATCACGCGATCAAGAAGCCGAACGCGGCCACTGTCAAGCATCAGGTGGGACGCAGGTAAAGCATCAGCCGGGACACGACACCGGGGCAGCGCGAACAGTTGCCGAATTCCGCTCTATCAGATCAAGGCGGCCCGCAAGCGGGC
>NZ_JAEVHN010000735.1:0-2876 GCF_016803375.1 Micromonospora sp. 4G55 | reverse complement strand
CCGACCGCCAGCCCGTCGGCCACGCCGACGAGCAAGGCGACCCCGAAGCCGAAGCCGACCGTCCGGAAGACGACGAAGCCGAAGCCGTCCTGGGTCATCCCGATGGCCGGCGCGGACATCACCTCCTGCTACGGGCAGCGCTGGGGCACCCTGCACGCCGGCATCGACTTCGCGCTGCCGCCGGCACCCCCATCCACGCCGCCGCGGCGGGCACCGTGGTCAAGGCCGGCGACGCCGGCGACGGGTACGGCAACTCGGTCTTCATCGACCACGGCAACGGCTACCTGACCCACTACGCCCACCAGAGCAGCCTCAAGGTCGACGTCGGGGACAAGGTCAGCGCCGGCGAGGTGATCGGCTACGAGGGCTCGACCGGCGACTCGACCGGCCCGCACCTGCACTTCGAGGTGCACCAGGGTCAGATGTGGAACCAGATCGACCCGGCGCCGTTCCTGCGCGCCCGGGGCATCGACGTGGCCTGCTGATCCCGTCGAGGACACGTGAGGGCCCGGCCCGGCGGTTCGCCGGGCCGGGCCCTGTCGTTCACAGCTTGTCGATCGGGGCGTGCCGCAGCACCAGCCACATCGTCTGGTCCCCGAAGTCGATCTGCGCCCGGGCGCCCGGGCCGTGCCCCTCCACGGCGAGCACCCGACCGAGGCCGTAGCGCTGGTGGTTGACCCGGTCCCCCGCCGCCACCTTGGGCCCCTGCGGCAGCTCGCTGGCGGTGGCCAGCCGACTGCCGTCCACCCCGAGCCGCTTCGCCAACTCCGCCGCCTTCGGCGTACCCCCGGCGAAGCCGCCGCGCGCGCCGGGCGCGCGGTCCGCGCGACCACCGACGCCGCCGCCCCCGCCGGCCCACGAGGTGTACGACCCCTCGGTGCGCTCCCAGCGGACCAGCTCCGGCGGCAGCTCCTCCAGGAACCGCGACGGCGGGTTGTAGGCCGGCTGCCCCCAGGCCGAGCGGGTGACCGCCCGGGAGAGGTAGAGCCGCTGCCGGGCCCGGGTGATGCCCACGTACGCCAGTCGGCGCTCCTCCTCCAGCTCCCGGCTGTCGCCGAGCGAGCGCAGGTGCGGGAAGACGCCGTCCTCCAGGCCGGTCAGGAAGACCACCGGGAACTCCAGGCCCTTGGCCGTGTGCAGCGTCATCAGGGTGACCACGCCCTGGTGGTCCGGGTCGTCGGCGGGGATCTGGTCGGCGTCGGCGACCAGCGCCACCTGCTCCAGGAACCCGGCCACCGTGGCCCGCTCGCCCTCGGCGCCCAGCGCCTCGATCCGCTCGGTGTACTCCCGGGCGACGCTGACGAGTTCCTGGAGGTTGTCCACCCGGCCGGCGTCCTGCGGGTCGAGGCTCTCCTCCAGCTCGGTGAGGTAGCCCGAGCGGGTCAGCAGCGCCTCCAGCACCTCCTCCGGGGTGCCGGTCTCGGCCAGCTCCCGCGCGCCGTCGAGCAGCGCGACGAAGTCGGCGATGCCGTTCGCCGCGCGGGTCGAGATGCCCGGCGCCTCCCGGGCCCGCCGCAGCGCGGCCCCGAACGAGATCCGGTCCCGGCTGGAGAGCGCCTCCACGCACGCCTCGGCGCGGTCGCCGATGCCCCGGCGCGGGGTGTTGAGCACCCGGCGCAGGCTGACCGTGTCGTCGTCGTTGACCACCGCGCGCAGGTAGGCCAGCGCGTCGCGGACCTCCTTGCGCTCGTAGAAGCGCACCCCGCCGACCACCTTGTAGGGCAGGCCGGCCCGGATGAACACCTCCTCGAAGACCCGGGACTGGGCGTTGGTGCGGTAGAAGACGGCGACGTCGCCGGGGCGGGTGTCGCCGGCGTCGACCAGCCGGTCGACCTCCCGGCCCACCCAGTCCGCCTCGGCGTGCTCGGTGTCGGCGACGTAGCCGACGATCTGCTCGCCGGCCCCGGCGTCGCTCCACAGCCGCTTGGGCTTGCGGGAGGTGTTCCGGTCGATCACCGCGTTGGCGGCGTTGAGGATGGTCTGGGTGGAGCGGTAGTTCTGCTCCAGCAGGATCGTCCGGGCGTCGGTGAAGTCCCGCTCGAACTCCAGGATGTTGCGGATGGTCGCGCCCCGGAACGCGTAGATCGACTGATCGGCGTCACCCACCACGCAGAGCTCGGCCGGCTCGATCCCCTCGGTGCCGGAGACCAGCTCCTTGATCAGCGTGTACTGCGCGTGGTTGGTGTCCTGGTACTCGTCGACCAGGACGTGCCGGAACCGGCGGCGGTAGCTCTCGGCGACGTGCGGGTGCGACTGGAGCAGGTGCACCGTCGTCATGATCAGGTCGTCGAAGTCCAGCGCGTGGGCCTCGCGCAGCCGGCGCTGGTAGAGCGTGTACGCCTCGGCCAGCGCCCGCTCGTTGGGGCCCTTGGCCCGGGCGGCGAACGCCTCCGGGTCGACCAGCTCGTTCTTCAGGTTGGAGACCTGGGCGGCCAGCCCGCGCGCCGGGTAGCGCTTGGGGTCGAGGTCCAGCTCCCGGGTGACCAGCTGCATCAGTCGGCGCGAGTCGTCGGCGTCGTAGATCGAGAAGGTCGACTTGAGCCCGGCGTGCTCGTGCTCGGCGCGCAGGATCCGCACGCAGGCGGAGTGGAACGTCGACACCCACATCAGCCGGGCCCGCGGGCCGACCAGGTGGGACACCCGCTCCTTCATCTCCCCGGCGGCCTTGTTGGTGAAGGTGATCGCGATGATCTCGCCGGGGTGCACGTCCCGCGCGGCGAGCAGGTACGCGATCCGGTGGGTGAGCACCCGGGTCTTGCCGGAGCCGGCACCGGCCACGATCAGCAGCGGGGAGCCGGCGTGGGTCACCGCGTCCCGCTGGGGGCCGTTGAGCCCCTCGACCAGGGCCTGCGGATCGAGGTGCGCGGCGGAGACCC
>NZ_JAEVHN010000734.1:0-2880 GCF_016803375.1 Micromonospora sp. 4G55 | reverse complement strand
CCCGGTCGCGAGCGCGGCGGGAGGACGACCAGGCCGCACCGCGCGGTGGCCGGCAGGGCCGGACCCGTGGCGGGACGGCGAGCGAGAGGAGACGCTGATGGGTCCGCTGCGTTCGGTGGTGCTCTGTGGAGGGGGAACGGGTGGCCACATCTACCCGCTGCTCGCCTTCGCCGACTGCCTGCGCCGACACGACCCGGGCGTCCGGATCACCTGTCTGGGCACGCCGAAGGGCCTGGAGAACGAGCTGATCCCGCCGGCCGGCTACGACCTGCGGCAGATCCCGGCGTACCAGCTGCCCCGCTCGGTCAACATGAGCCTGGTGCGTACCCCGGACCGGATGTGGAAGGCGGCCCGCGCCGCGGGCAAGGTGATCGACGAGGTACAGGCCGACGCGGTGGTCGGCTTCGGCGGGTACGTCTCCGTCCCCGGCTACCTCGCCGCCTGGCGCCGCGAGCTGCCGATCGTCATCCACGAGGTGAACGTGCCGCCGGGCGTGGCCAACCGGCTCGGCATGAAGTTCACCAAGAACGTCGCGGTGGGCTTCCCGCACCAGCCCGCGCAGGCCGAGTCGCTGCGCGACGCCCGGGTGGTCGGCGTGCCGCTGCGCCGGGGCATCGCCGGGCTGGACCGGGTCGCCATGCGCAACGCCGCCCGGGCCCACTTCGGACTCCGCCCCGACCTGCCGGTGCTCTTCGTCGCCGGCGGCTCGCAGGGCGCCCGCTCGATCAACCTGGCGGTCTCCGGCGCGGCCAAGGAACTGGCCCGCAACGGCGTGCAGGTGCTGCACGTGATCGGCGCCCGCAACGAGCCGGTGCCGGTCCCCACCGACCTGCCGGTGCCGTACGTGACCCTGCCCTACCTGTCCGAGATGGAGCTGGGCTACGCCGCCGCCGACCTGATGCTGGGCCGGGGCGGGGCGATGACCTGCGCCGAGGTGGCCGCCATCGGCCTGCCCACCATCTACGTGCCGTACCCGCACAGCAACCAGGAGCAGAAGCGCAACGCGCTGCCCGTGGTGGAGGCCGGCGGCGGGCTGCTCGTCGACGACGCCGAGCTGACCCCGGACTGGCTGGAGCGGACGGTCATCCCGCTGGTCCGCGACCACCACCGGCTCGCCGCGATGGGCGCGGCCGCGGCCGGGTACGGGCGACGCGACGGCGACGTCGCGCTGCTGAACTTCGTCTACGAGGCGGTGGCTCGGTGAGCGCGAGGAGTGAGCTTGCGAGCCCCGCAGTCGCGAACGACCGGGGGTCGGCGACGCCGGCCACCGCGACGGGAAGGTACCTGGCATGAACACCGCGCAGTTCACCCCGGCCGGCACGCTCACCGCCGAGGACCTGGGCCGGATCCACCTGATCGGGGTGGGCGGGGTCGGCATGAGCGGCCTGGCCCGGCTCTTCCTCACCCGTGGCCTGCCGGTCTCCGGCAGCGAGCTGCGCGAGTGGCCGTCGCTGGCCGGGCTGCGGGCGCTCGGCGGGACGATCCACATGAGCCACGAGGTGAGCAACCTCGACGGCGTGGACACCGTGGTCTACTCCTCGGCCATCCCGCAGGACCACCTGGAGATGGTCGAGGCCCGCCGGCGCGGCCTGCGGGTGCTGCACCGCTCCGAGGCCCTCGCCGCGGCGATGACCGGCCGGCGGACGGTGGCGGTCGCCGGCACCCACGGCAAGACCACCACCACCTCGATGGTCACCATGGTGCTCCAGCAGGCCGGGACGGACCCGTCCTTCGTCATCGGCGGGGAGATCTCCGAGGTCGGCTCCGGCGCGCACCACGGCACCGGCGAGTACTTCGTGGTCGAGGCGGACGAGAGCGACCGCTCGTTCCTGATCTACCGCCCGTACGTCTCGATCATCACCAACATCGAGGCGGACCACCTCAACACCTACGGCGACCTGGCCAACCTGGAGGCGACCTTCGCCGAGTTCGCCCGGCTCACCGACCCGGACGGCTTCATCATCACCTGCGCCGACGACCCGGGTGGCCGCCGGCTGGCCGAGACGCTGCGCGCGGAGGGCCGCCGGGTGCACACCTACGGCCTGTCTCCCGACGCCGACCTGCGGCTGGACGACATGGCCTCCACCGCACAGGGCGTGCGCTTCCTGGCCGAGGTCGACGGCCACTCGCTGGGCGAGATCCGGCTGCCGGTGCCGGGGCGGCACATGGGGCTCAACAGCGCCTCGGCGGTGCTCACCGCGTACCTGCTGGGGCTGCCCGTCGAGGCGGCCGAGGCGGCGCTGGGCGCCTTCCCCGGCGTCCGCCGGCGCTTCGAGCGCAAGGGTGTCGCGGACGGCGTCCTGGTCTACGACGAGTACGCGTACCACCCGACCTCGATGACGCTGGCGTTGCAGACGCTGCGCGAGGTGGCCGGGGACGGCCGGCTGATCGTGGTCTTCCAGCCCTACCGGCTCTACCGCACCCGGGATCTCCAGGCGGAGATCGCCGCGGCGCTGGGCATCGCCGACGAGCTGGTGCTGCTGGAGGTCTTCGGGCCGGGTGAGCTGCGCCAGCCGGGGGAGGGCTCCGCGGCGCTGGTCGAGGCGGTGCCGCTGGACGCCGCGCACAAGGTGTTCGTCGACTCGTGGGAGGACGCCCCGGTCGAGGTGGCCCGCCGGGCCCGCCCGGGCGACGTGGTGGTGACCATGGGCGCCCCGCCGATCTCCCTGCTGGGCGACCAGCTGATCGACGCCCTCACCGCGCGGGCCTCCGGCGGCGCCGCCGACCCGACGGCCCTCGGCGTGGCCGTCGACCCGGACGGCGCGGCCTCCGCCGCCGGATGAGCCCGGGTCCGGCGCGGGGCCGTACCGCCGGCACGGACGGCGGCGGCCCCCGACGTAACCCGGTCCGGCGCTGGCAGCTCGTCCGGGCCGGTAGCGA
>NZ_JAEVHN010000733.1:0-2882 GCF_016803375.1 Micromonospora sp. 4G55 | reverse complement strand
GCCCGCGGGCGGTGCCGCCCGGCAGCCGGCCAGCGCGGCCGTGGCGGCGGAGAGCCCGAGTCCGAGCAGCGAGCGACGGTTGACCGGCATGGCTGGATCATGCCAGGCCGGCGGGGGCGCAGACACCGTCGTCCGGAACACCGGCGTGGTCGCCGCCCTCTGGCGCCTCGTCGCGCACCCGTCGGCGGGGTCGCCGACCGCGCGGCACCCGCTAGGCCGGTGGCTCGTCGGCGGCCTGTTCGTGCCAGCGGGCGCGCCAGGCGGCCTCGTGCTTCTCGTAGGTCGTCCGCTCGTGGAGGGCCGCCTGCCGCAGGGCTCGCCGGGCGTCCGCCATCACCACCACCTCGACGGCCACCAACGCCACGCAGATCGCGGTCAGCAGGGCGAAGGCGGCCAGCGCCGGCAGGTGCGTCGCGACCGGGACGGCGGCGGTGAGCACGAGCACGGTGCCGACCCGACTCCAGGACAGGGTGCGCAGGGTGCGCAGCTGGAACAGCATGTCCGCGCACAGGTAGCAGATCACCCCGCCGAACAGCAGCGGTACGCCGGGGCCGTGCGCCGGCTCGGCGAGGCCGATCGACGGGTCGGCGATCTGCCGCACGATCTCCTCGGCCCCCAGGGCGAACAGGATCACCCCGGCGATCATCACCAGGTGCAGGTACGCGTACGCGTCGCGGGCCATCGACACCCGGGCGCGCCCCTGCGCGACGTGCTGCGCGATCCGGGCGGCCGGTGCGACCACGTCGTAGTGCGCCCACCAGAGGGCGGCGGTGAAGACGATGCCCAGCACGGCCGCGGTGATCGCCGGCCAGGTGACCGGCTGGCCGAGGAGGTTGCCGCCGACGCCGACGGAGATGATCGACTCGCCCAGCGCGATGATCAGGATGAGGTCGTAGCGCTCCGTCCAGTGTTCGGCGGAGGTGACCATCCAGCCCCACGCGACGGCGACCAGTCCGCCGCCGTACTGGAGCAGGACGACGCTGATCCAGAGCCCGTCCCGGACCATCCCGGCCAGGCCCGCGTCCTCGATCCGCGGCGGGATCAGCGCGGCGCCCAGCAGCAGCAGGGTGCTGGTCACCAGCTCCGGGAAGTACTTCAACAGCAGTCGCCGCTCGCCGGGCCGCTCCTTGGCGACGTGCCAGTACAGCAGCAGGTGCACCCCGCGGATCACCACGTAACTGACCGCCACCACCATCGGCCCGGCGGCCGTCTGTTCCGGGTCGCCGAACGCCTGGGGCAGCGACAACGCGAAGCAGAACACCGCCGCCATCCCGGCGACCATCAGCACCGGGACGAAGCCTTCGCCCAACCGGACCCGGGTGGCCACCACGCTGTGCACCACCCAGCACCACCACAGCACGGCCAGCACGAGCATGGCGTGCAGCAGTTGCCGGCCGGTGATGTTGGCGGCGGTGGCCCGGGTGATGATGAAGAAGGAGAAGACGAAGACCAGGTCGAAGAAGACCTCGAACCGGTCCACCCGGGCGCCCGGCGCGATCCCGACGGCCGGGCCCAGCCGCCCGCGCCACCGGTTTCCCACCAACCCACTGTGCCAGCCGACGACCGGCCGGGGGCCGGATTGGAAGTCGGCCCCTTCGCTCGATCGCTACTCGCACCGGTCCTCGGCGCCCCGGCCGTACGGTTCGCAGCAGTCGACGCGGTGCCGGTACACCCGCAGGTCACGCCCGCGCCGGTGGGCCCGCTCGGAGGTGATCTCGTACAGGCATGCCTGCCACCGGACGGTTTCCCCGCCGCCGGGGACGACCTGACCGTCACCCGGCCCGCCGCGCAGCAGCACCTCCACCCGATCGACGCTACGTGGTGTCCGGGCCGGGAGCGGGCGGTACGACCGCGCTGCCCGCCGGCGGCAGCGAGGGGTGACCGATGCCCGTGGGACCGGTCGACGCCGGTGCGGGGGTCTCGATCGGGGGTCCGACTTTCCCCCAGGTATGGACCTGACCGCCCCCCGCACCCCATACTTAGGTGGATGGCTAAGTATTCGGGTGATGGTGGCGGCGCGGTCGACGCGTCGCTGGACGACGTGTTCCACGCGTTGTCGGACCCCACCCGCCGGCGCGTCGTCGAACTCCTGGGCCGAGGCCCCGCCACGACCAGCGACCTCGCGCGTCCGTTCGACATGGCACTGCCGTCGTTCACCCAGCACCTGAGTGTTCTCGAGCGCTCGGGCCTGGTGACCTCGGAGAAGAAGGGACGGGTGCGGACCTACCGCCTGGCGCCCCGGTCGCTGGAGCTGGCCGACAGTTGGCTCGCCGCGCAGCGTGCGCTCTGGACCCGCCGCCTCGATCAACTCGATTCGCTTCTCTACGACCTGAAGGAGCAGCAGACATGACCGCCTACACCACGAACCCCGAGCTCGACCTGGTCCTGGAGCGCACCGTCGACGTCGCCCCGGAACTGGTCTGGAAGTGCTGGACCACGCCCGAGCTGATCGTGCGGTGGTTCGCCCCGCAGCCCTGGTCGACCTCGTCCTGCGAGATCGACCTCCAGCCCGGCGGTCGGTTCCACACCGTCATGCGCTCGCCGGAGGGCGAGGCGTTCCCCAGCGACGGCTGCATCCTGGTGGTCGAGGAGGGCTCGACGCTGGTGTTCACCTCCGCCCTGGCCCCGGGGTTCCGCCCGCAGGTCGCCGAGGACGGCTTCCCGTTCACCGCGGTGGTCCGCATCGCGCCGGACGGCGCCGGTACCCGGTACACCGCCACGGCGATCCACGCCGACGCCTCGGCCCGCAAGCAGCACGAGGACATGGGCTTCACCGAGGGCTGGGGCGCGGCGCTCGACCAGCTGGTGGACGTCGCGAAGTCCCTCTGATCCGCGACCGGGGCCCACATCGGAGCGGACCGGCCGGGGCGGTCGACGTCGGG
>NZ_JAEVHN010000732.1:0-2899 GCF_016803375.1 Micromonospora sp. 4G55 | reverse complement strand
GGCGGCGGCGTGGTCGGCGGCGGACCGGCGTAACCACCGCCGGGCCGCGCGGCCGCCTGCCCCGGGACCGGTGCCGCGGGTACGTCCGTCGGGGCGGCCCACGGTGACGGCGAGGTCGGCGCGCCGGGGGTGCCGGCACCCGCTACACCGTTGGTCGTCGCCGTGGTGCCATTCGCCGGCGCGGAGGGCTGGGGCGCTGCTGCCGGCGTGAGGCCGAAGGTGGGCTCGCCGAGCGTCGCACCGTCGGTGCCGGGAGTTGTCCGGTCGGTGTCCGGTGCCGTCGGCTGGGCCTGCTCGGGCGGCCGTCGCCAGAACTCGTCCTCGGAGCTGGCACCGCTGGGCGTCGTCACGCCGTCCGACGCTACCAACGCGGGGAGCGCCCGGCCGCCCGACGCGGCGACGGGTCGGTGCCGGTGACAACGGCGAGGTGGCGGCGACCGGGACCGTTGTGGCTCGCAGCCGAGTTGCGGGAGGGCGCAGTCCCGGGTCAGGCTCGTCCGGTCGACGCTCGCCGTCCTGGGCTACGTGGCCGCCAGGATCGGTCTGGGCTGGGATAGTGTTGCCGCTCGTGAGCATCGAGGAGCCGGACGTGCGCGACGACGACCGCGCCGTCGATCTCAGCGAGGATTTCGTGGTGCTGCCCGAGCAGACGGTGGACGACACCGACCACGGTTGGGGTGAGCGCGTCGGCGGCAACGACGACTGGCTGCTCGCCGAGCGCCCGCCGCACTGGGACTGACCCACCTTCTTTTCGCCAGCGGGCCCTCCGACGGCGTCGCCCATGATCAGGTGACAATTTCCGAGGCTCGCGTCGGCGTGTCGCGTCGGAAACTGCTACCCGATCAAGGAACCCCTGCTGCTGGCGCTGATGGCGTCCGAAGAGACGCGATCGAGGCAGCCGCTGGTGGAGATCGCGGCAGCAGCCTGTGCGACAGCGGTCGTCCCGTCGGGCGCGTGCGTGGGGCGGACGGGCGGAGTCAGCCGCGTACCACGACGGCGAAGCGACTTCCCTCCGGTTGGCCGACGGCGCGTTGTGCCTGGTCCGGGCGGAGCGCCAGGTAGAGGGCCGACGATCCGTCGGCGGCGTCGCCGCCCACCACGTCGAGTACCAGCGCTTCGGAGGCCACCAGTGCGGCCTCCACCGGCGTCCGGCCGGCCGGTACGACCAGCAGGTCGACCCGGGCTCCCGGCCGCAGCACGGCGAGCGCGGCCGGTTCGGCCAGCCGCACCGGTACGCCCACCGACCCGCTCGGCAGCGGCAGCGCGCCCGGCCGACCACCTCCGGTCGACGGCCCAGCCCCCGACCGACCACCTCCGGTCGACGGCCCCGCCTCCGACCGACCACCTTCGGTCGACGGCCCCGGCACACCTGAGTTCGACGGCTCCCCGCCTGACAGGTCCCCGGCTGATCCGGTCCCGTCCGCTGATCCGGTCCCGTCCGCTGATGCGGCCGGTGTGCCTTCGGCGATCGTGCCGTCAGCGGAGGAGCCCGGTGAGGGTGGAGCCGGAGGGGGACAGCCGCCGGACGAGTCGAGGACGACCGCCGCGAGGCCCAGCAGGGCAGCAACCAGCCCGAGGCGCAGCAACGTGCCGCCGCCGGGCCGGTGGAGCCAGCGCATCGGGCGCAGGGAGTCCCTCCCGTCCGGGCCACCACCAGCCATGCCGCCCACCTTCCACCTCGCCGTCGAGCCGCCCCGGAACGCAGCGCGTGGGCCGTCGGGCCGCCCGGCATCCCGAGGGCCGACCGCCGGCCTCGCTGTCCGGCCGCCGTCGCGGCGCTCGGACAGCACGCTAGGGGGCAGGGTCGGACGCAGGAGCGCCATGTGCACCGGCCTGTGGACAACCGACCGGCCTGTGGACAACCCCCGAAGCGGCGCTCGACCTGCTAACGGAGGTCAGCCCGGACGAAGCGACCTGCTGTCCGACTCCGACGCCCGCCAGGCTGAGTCGTTTGCGTCATCAGATCCACAGCGCCGCACACCGGCTCGGCAAGCTGGCCAGCTTCCCGCCCCGGGACACGCCACCCCAGGAGAGACAACCCTGGCTCGGCCACCGGCCGGCGCCTGATCAAGCGAGGACCGCACATCAAACCTGGCGAGGGGAGCGCGTACGCCAAAAGCCCCCGCGGCCCAGACAGGGCGGCGGGGGCGGTGGCGTTCGAGATCAGGAGGAGGCGGAGGTGCTGGCCGCGGCCTTGGCCGACCCGCCGTTGGACGAGCCCGACGAGCCGGACGAGCCCGACGTGCTGCCGCCGTTGGACGAGGTGCCCGACGACCCGTTACCCGACGAGGAGCCGCTGTCCGACTTCGCCGGCTTCGGGGTGGTGCTGCCGGTCTTGCTCTCCGAGCCGGAGGAGCGGGAGTCGGTGCGGTAGAAGCCGGAGCCCTTGAACACGACACCAACCGAGTTGAAGACCTTGCGCAGCCGCCCCTCGCACGCGGGGCACTCGGTCAGCGGCTCGTCAGAGAAGGACTGCACCGCCTCGAGCTGGTGGCCGCACGTGGTGCAGGCGTACTGGTACGTGGGCACGTTGTCCTCCGGATCTGGTACGGCCGGTTGCACTCGACGGTTTCGAGTGCCAATGGTGCGTCATCGGGCCCGGGTTCGTCCAGCGGACGTGGGGGGATCGACACCGGGCGCGTCGGTCAGCGTACGCAGACCGCCCGACGGGGTGATTACGGCGTGCACCGGGCGGTCGTGCGGCTGGGCGGGCAGCGCCTCGACCAGCTCACCGTCGTGCAACAGCGCCACGATCAGGACTCTTCCCGGCACCCGGGCCAGCGCCCGGTCGTACGAGCCGCCGCCGCGCCCGAGGCGCAGGCCGCGGTGGTCCACCGCCAGCGCCGGCACCACCACCAGCTCCGCCTCGCCGATCGCGGCGCGGCCCAGCCGGGGGCCG
>NZ_JAEVHN010000731.1:0-2920 GCF_016803375.1 Micromonospora sp. 4G55 | reverse complement strand
AGCTCTTTTTTTTGCATAAATGAGAGTATAACAAAAAATTTTAAAATTTTTTGCTAAAATTAGCTCAAATTAAATTATTAAGGATATCCATGTTAGCTTTTTTTAAAGGTTTAGGTATAGGTTTTTTATGTTTATTACTTTTTGTTGCAGGAGTAGTTTTTAATGTAGAATTTTTAGGCAAAAAAGACTCTAATCATGATTTATATTTTTCAAGAAATATAGAAGTAAGCAATACACTAAAACCCGATATTTTATATGCAAATATTAATTTTTGGGCAAATGAAAATTTAAGCTCAAAAATCACATTAGACAATAGTGAAAAAGCCGAAATCACAAATACTTTCAATCAAATTTTAGAACGCTCAAAAAAAGAAAATTTTTGTAGCGGAGGAAGTTTTTCTTTAGAACCTAATTTTTCCTATAAAGATGGTATACAAACTCCAAAAGGTCAAAGATTTGATGCGAATTTAGAATGTGAATTTAAAGAAAACCAACTTGCAGATTTTAACAAGCTTTTAAAATGACATCAATTCTATCATAGCTAAAAATAATTTCATCAGCGATTTCAACACCAGCCATACAAACAAAATTTTCAAAAGATACACTAAACAACAACAAAGAAAATCTCTACAAAGAGCTTTTAAAAACATCATACGAATATGAAAAAACTTACTCTTTAGATCTTAATAAAACTTGTGTATTGAAAAATTTACAAGTAAATACAAATGCCAATATCACACCTAGAATGTTAAATGCAAAATCTGACAATATAGAACTTTCATCTCCAATTATCAGCGAAAAAGAACAAATTTTAAGCGCGAAAGCTTTATTTATTTGCAAATAACTTAAGGCAAAATAAACTCCTTTTAAGTTTATTTTGCTATACTTTTATCTTCAATTCTTTCAGAAATTTATGCGGGAATAGCTCAGGGGTAGAGCACAACCTTGCCAAGGTTGGGGTCGCGAGTTCGAATCTCGTTTCCCGCTCCATAGAGTAAAAAAATATAAAATCTTTTTAATTATAAATTCTCGCTTTTCTCTAATACTAAAAAATACTCATTTTCTAGAATTTCAAGTTCTTTTTGCATTACTTCAAGTTCTTGATAAAGCTTGTTAATACCTATTTCTTGATATACATTTGGATCGGATAAATCTTGATTTAATTTAGCTATCTTTTGCTCTAAAAAATCTATTTTTTCAGGATAGTTTTTTAATATCTCATTTTCTTTGTAGCTTAATTTTTTAGAGCTTTTTTCTTTTTGGTTATTATTTTGCTCTTGAGTTTGAAGCTCTAAAGCAAAATTATCCAATTCTTCAATTTCTTTTTCATTTTCAAGATATTCAGTGTAAAGAGTGTGTAAAATATTTATATATCCATCTCCCTCAAAAGCATAAAGTTTTGTTGCGATTTTATCAACAAAGTATCTATCGTGCGATACTAGCAAAATAGCCCCTTCAAAACTAAGTAAATATTCTTCTAATATATTAATCGTAGCTATATCAAGATCATTAGTTGGCTCATCTAAAATCAAAACATCATATTCTTTAGTAAAAAGCAAGGCTAAAGCAACGCGATTTTTCTCTCCACCGCTTAAAAGAGCTACGCTTTTATCTAAAAATTCCTTAGGAAATAAAAAATTTTTCAAATATCCATAAACATGCATATTTTTACCACGAACTTCAACCCTATCTCCACCATTGGGACAAAAAATTTCAAGCAAGCTTTTATCAGAATTTACCAAGCTTCTAGCCT
Organism: Micromonospora sp. 4G55; assembly: GCF_016803375.1. Taxonomy (NCBI): domain Bacteria; kingdom Bacillati; phylum Actinomycetota; class Actinomycetes; order Micromonosporales; family Micromonosporaceae; genus Micromonospora; species Micromonospora sp. 4G55. The sequence goes on along the minus strand of NZ_JAEVHN010000731.1, from coordinate 1,167 downwards.
GATCAAAATATCCTATCTTAAGCTCTCCACGTTTTATTTCGCCGCTATCTTGTTGTATTTGTCCTAGAAGAATTTTTAACAATGTTGATTTTCCACAACCATTTCTTCCTACGATAGCTATGCGTTCACCTTGTAAAATACGCGTTGAAAAATCTTTAAAAAGATTTTTATCGTTTATATTTTTGCTTATATTTTTAAGCTCAAAAAGCATTTTTTTACGATTGATCGTTTTTTCTCCATTAAAATTTTAAAGCCGCTCTTGAAATTTCAAGTTTTAAACGTTTAATTGCTCCAGGATTTTTTTTTCGCTTCTTCACGCATTTTAAAAATGCGTTCTTTTCGTCCTTCATTTCTTTTAAGTCTTGCCTTTACCCCTCTTCTAAGCCATTCTTCTTCACTTTTTAATTGTTTTAAAAGAGTTTCATGGCTCTTAGCAAGGCTTTGTAAAATTTGTGTTTTTTTTCTCTAAATAGTTTGCATATCCGCCTTTAAAAAATACTAAGTTTACCCTGCTCTACTTCTACACACTTGTGTGCTATAGCGTCAATAAAATATCTATCATGGGAAATAAAAATCACACACATCTTTGAATTTTTTAGCAATTCTTCCAAAAAGCTTGTCATATATACATCTAAATGATTAGTTGGTTCATCAAGCAATAAAATATCAGGATTTTTTAGTAAAAGTATGCAAAGCCCAACGCGGCGTATCTCTCCGCCACTTAAAGTAGATATAATGCGATTTTCATACTCAAGCAAACTAAATTTCTTTTAAAACGCGTATTATTTTAGTATTCTATATTCCAAGCATCTTTACTATCAATCAAAGTCATAAGTGTATCTATTTTTTTAAGTATAATCTTTATTGTTAGGTTCTTCTTCTAATTTTTTATGCAGTATTTCATATTCTTCTAAGGCATTGTAAATTTCTGCAAGCTCTTGCTTGATGGCTTCTTTTACGCTTAAATTTGCATTAAAATCAACGGTTTGTGAAAGCATGGCTATGCTTTTTCCATTTTGTCTTATTATTCTACCGCTATCTAAAGGAAGTGCGCCTAAAAGCGTTTTTAAAAAAGTAGATTTTCCTTCTCCATTTTTGCCTATAATAGCAATCTTTTCTCCCTCGTTTGCGCTAAAATTTACTTCATTTAAAACTATTTTGTCTCCA
>NZ_JAEVHN010000730.1:0-2920 GCF_016803375.1 Micromonospora sp. 4G55 | reverse complement strand
GGTCGGGGGTACGACCGCGTCGCGGGTTGGTGGTGGGACGGCGGATCAGGCGTACGGCAGCGTGACGACCGAGCGGTCGCCGATGCGAGGGTGGTCGGGTTCGTGCCGATGGCGGACCAGACCTCCACCTTCACCGTGCCGTTCGACAGGTTGCCGAGGGCGCCGGTGGCGGAGAGCAGCCCCGCGTTCTGGGTGTAGTGCTCGTAGCCGGGGACCGGGTCGGTGGCGAAGTAGCGGTACGTCTCCACCCGGTCGACGGTCCCGTCACCCGTCAGGTCGTAGGAGACCCGTGCCTGCACCCCGTTGCCGACCGCCGAGCCGGCGTCGAGGAACAGGTCGAACCGGGTCTGCCCACCCGAGTAGGCCATGGTCAGGCCGGTCGCGGTGAAGACCACCGGGTTGGTCGGCGTGCCGTCGTGGTTGGTGCCGCCGGCGCTGGCCACGGTGGTGGTCGTCGCGCCGCCGGCCGCCCCCAGGCCACCGCCGGGGAGCAGGTACCGCGTCGGTGAGCCGCTGGGCGGGGGCGTGGTCGGCGTGGGGCTCGGGCTGGTGGGCGTCGGGCTCGGCGTCGGGCTGGTCGGCGTGGGGCTCGGGCTCGCGCCGCCGTTGGCGTTGCCGCCGCTCCAGGTGTACGCCCCGGTGGTTGCCGTCCGTCCGGCCGCGACCGTCAGCCGGGTGCCGTCGGACCAGGTCACCGTCAGCGGGGCGGCGGTGATGTTGCTGGCCACGTAGGTGCGGGCGCCGTTGCGGGTGAAGACGGCCGCCAGCGGGTGGTTCGCGGTGACGCCGGTGTCCACCTGGCCGAGCGCCGCCAGGTTGCGGATCCAGTGGAACGTGTGGGCGCGGCTCTCGCCCTCCTCTGGGGTGTAGCCGGGGTTGGCGCGCAGCTTCGTCAGTGCCGCGTCGGGGTCGCCGAGGGCCAGGAACTGCCAGAGGATGTCCTGCCAGACCGTGGGTTCGCCGCCGTTGTTGCGGACCAGCTCGGCGTAGTTGGTCCTGGGGTAGGCCGGGCGGTAGCCCAGGTAGAGGTGGCCGCCGGTGACCGGCAGCATGTTGATGCCTTGGATCATCTCCGGGTCGGCGCTGAACCAGGTGGAGTACGCGCCACCGTCGCCCCAGACCATGCCGACCGTCGAGTGCCCGAACGCGGCCGGGAAGTTCTCGTCGTCGACGTCGAACCAGTACTGCTGGATCGCCGCCGCCTGGTTGGTGTACATGAACATGCCGGCGTCCCGGACGGCGGTGTTGCCGGTGGCCTGTCCCCACTGGATGAGGGCGTTGGCGAAGTTCATCCCCTCCGACGACGACTCCTGGTTGTTGCCGGCGGCGAACGAGCCGTGCCCGGAGGCCCAGTCGTGCCCGGCGTAGATGTCGAAGTCGCGCAGGTACGGGAAGCGGGTGTCCTCGCGGCTGTAGTTGTTGGCGTCCCGGATGAGCAGGTCGACCATGCCGCCGTACTGAGCGGTGGTGGCCCAGGTCGGGTCGAACTTGGCCAGCGTCGCGGCGGCCGCGATGAAGTACCCGTAGTGGAAGTGGTGGTCGTTGAGCTCCTGGTCGGAGCCGTACGACGCGGGGTAGCCGATCAGGGTGCCCCAGTTCCGGTCGTAGTAGAAGACGCGGGCCGTCTTGCCGGGGGTGGCGGTGAACCAGTCGTTCAGCGTGGACCGGATGGCGTTCAGCGCGGCGGTACGGGTCTCCGTGTCACCGACCAGGTCGGCGATCTCGGCGATCCGGGCGGCCCGCCCGAGACCCTTGCCGGTCCAGTACGTGTCGGTGCCGCGCTGGTCCATCGGGTTGCCCCGCACCGCGGCGAGCTGGTCCCTGAGCTGGGCCAGGTCGGCGCCGGCGCCGGTGGCGACGGCGGGCAGCTCCGGCAGCACCCCCTGGTAGGTCATCGCGGTGCGGAACTGGCTGACGCCCGTGAGCACCTTCATCCGGCCGCGGGCGGAGGGATAGCTCTGGCCGATCGGGGTGGCGCCGGCCAACGCCTTCCATTGGTGCGGGTAGAGGCTCACCACGGTCTGGGTGGCGGTGCCCTCCCGGGGCGTGGTGGTGAAGGCGTACGTGGTGGTGACCCGGCCGCTGGCCTGGTCGTAGGAGTAGGAGACCCGGGTGCCGGTGACGTGTGCGTGGGCGTACCGGCCGTAGGTGGTGGCGAGGTCGGCGCGGGCGGTGGCGTCGGTGCTCGACGTGGTGGGCAGCAGGGCGACGGAGAAGTAGCCCTTGCCGGCCAGGGTGGAGGTGATCCGTCCGCCGGCGACGGTCCAGGTGGCGCCGGTCGGGGCGTAGGCGACGTAGTCGTGGCCGCGGACGGTGAACCCGATGGTGGCGCCGTTCTGGGACCAGACCGTCGGGCTGCCGCCGGTGGGGTTGATCAGCGCGTCGCCGCCGCTGGTCCGGAAGTAGGCGAACGGCAGGCCGTGGCCGATGGTGGCCCGCAGGGTACGCGTGCCGTCGCTCCAGTACGGGCTGACCGTCCAGTCCGTCCAGTCGTCGACCTTGACGACCGGCGCGCCGAGCCCGGTCACGCCGACCCGGATGTCCTCGGCGTACGCGTACTTGTACTCGCCCACCCCGGTCGCCGTGCCGCTGATGGTGGGGGTGGAGGTGGCGGAGAAGCCGAGGCCGTCGCCGAACGGCTGGTAGGAGGCGGGGTGTGCGTGCAGCGGCTCGCTGTACGCGCAGTTGGTCCGCTTCCACAGCAGGGACGACCACCAGTCGTTGGTGGGGATCGGGCCGGCGGGCGCGTTGGCGGTGACGAACTGTCGGGGGTTGGTGGACAGGTCGCCGCAGCCGGTGGGCAGGGGGCCGACCCGGTCGGTGGTGTAGCTGCCGGCGCCGACGGTGGCGGCCTCGGCGGGGGGCGGTGGCGGCGGTGAGGGCGAGACCGGCGACGACGACGGCCAGGGCGGTGGTGGTG
>NZ_JAEVHN010000729.1:0-2925 GCF_016803375.1 Micromonospora sp. 4G55 | reverse complement strand
CCCGGGGTGTGGGTGGACAGGCCCAGGCTGGCCAGGCCGCCGAGCACCAGGCCGAGGGTGAGCGGTGCCTTGAAGCCGGTGCGGCGGATCGCCTGACCGGCGGCGAAGGCGGTGACCGCGTAGAGGCCGAACAGCACCAGCATCCGCCAGCCGGTGTCGAGCGGGCTGAGCGCCTGGGCGCGTTCGTGGAAGAGCACCAGCAGGATCGACACGCCGGTGAAGCCGAACAGCGACACGGCGGCGACGAGCATGACGGCGCTGAAGGACGGCGACCGGAACAGCCGGACGTCCAGCATCGGCGCGGCGGTACGCAGTTCGACCACGACGAAGGCGACGAGTGCGGCGCCGGCGGTGAGCCACGCGGCCGCCACCGTCGGGCTGGTGTAGCCGTGGCGACCGCCCTGAATCAGCGCGTAGACGGCCGCGCTGACGGTGAGCGTGCCCAGCAGCAGGCCGGGCAGGTCGAGGCGGCTGGTGGGCTGGCGCGACTCGGCCACCCAGCGGGTGGTGACGGCGAGGGTGACAACGCCGAGCACCACGGTGGACAGGAAGACGCCGTGCCAGTGGACGTGCGCCAGCAGCGTCCCGGCGATGAGCGGGCCCACCGACAGCCCGACGCCGGACGCCGCCGCCCAGGCGGTGATGACCTCGGTACGGCGGTGCGGGTCGGTGAACGTCACGCCGAGGATCGCCAGGCTGTTCGACAGGATCAGCGCCCCGCCGGCGCCGGCCACGAGCTGTCCCGCGACGACCCAGCCGGCGGTGGTGGCCAGGGCGACCACGGCAGCTCCGGCCATCATGGCGGCGAGGCCGGCGCTGAACATCCGCTTGCGGCCGTACCGGCTGCCGAGCGTGGCGGCGGAGAGCACGAGGCTGGCCAGCATGAGGGTGTAGGCGCTGGGGATCCAGACCAGGCCGGTCGGGTCGATCCGCAGGTCCCGCTGGATCGTGGTCAGCGCGGACACAGTCGCGGTGAGGTGGAGGAACGTGACCATCGCCCCCAGGCACATGGCGACGAGGGTCGCCGCGTGCGAGCCACGGACGGTCGTCCGCCCGGTGGGCGCGGCGGCGGGCGGGGTGGGCGCGGTGGGCGCTCGCCAACCTGTCGTCGCGGTCTGCTGTTCGGGCACAGCTACTCCTTACTGAGGTGATGGGGTCGGCCGGACGGAGCCCGCCGGCGTGGGCTGCAGGACGCTGTCCGGCTACGGCAGCTGCGGGTAGAGGACCGCCACGCCGCCGGAGAGCCCGGCGAGTACGCGTCGGCTGGTGTCGTCGGCGACGATCTCGTACGCGTCCGCGGCCAGTTGGTCAACGGTGTACGTCGCCACGTCGGCCGGGTCGACCTTCGGGGCGGTTACCGCCCGGGTCATGTCGGTGTCCATGAACCCCACGTGCAGTCCCGCGACGCGGATGTTCGCCGGGGCGAGCTTCAGCCGCAGCGAGTTGGTCATGCCCCACTCCGCGGCCTTGGCCGCGACGTAGGCGCCGTCGGTGGGCAGCGCGAACCAGGACAGCGCGGACAACACGTTGAGGACGGTGCCGCCACCGTTGCGCTCGATGACCGGGGCGAAGGCCCGCACCACGGAGAGGGTGCCGAGGTAGTGCGTCTCCATCTCCAGGCGGATCTGGTCCAGGTCGCCGGTGAGCAGGTCGGACCCGGTCGACGTGCCCGCGTTGTTCACCAGCAGGGTGACGTCGCCGGCGGTCGCCGCGGCCGCCGCGACGGACGCGGGGTCGGTGATGTCCAGTTCCAGCGGTCGGGCACCCGGGAGGTCGATCACGGCGGGGTTGCGGGCCGCGGCGTACACGGTGGCGCCCCGGGCGAGCAGCTCGCCGGCCAGGGCGCGACCGAAGCCCCGGTTCGCGCCGGTGACCAGTGCGGTGGTGGCCGAGATGTCCATGAAGATCCTGTCTGTGAGGTTCGCCGAGCAAGCTGACTTCGCCTTTGAAAAGTCAGCTCGCCCAGTGAAGCACCTGACTAGCGTCAACGCAAGTCAGCCCGTACGCTGGGGGCATGCAGGATCTGCGGGACGATCGGGAGGCGTGGTCGATGACGAACTGCTCGATCGCGCGGGCCATGGACATCGTGGGCAGCAGGTCGGCGATGCTGATCATGCGGGACGCGTTGCTCGGCACGCGCCGTTTCGACGACTTTGTCCGCCGGGTGGGCATCGGCGAGCCGGCAATGGCCGCCCGCCTACGGGAACTGGTCGGCGCCGGCCTGCTGGAACGGACGCCCTACCGAGAGCAGGGGCAGCGCACCCGGTACGAGTACCAGCTCACTCCCAAGGGGCGCGAGCTGCTGCCGGTGATCACCGCGCTCCGGCAGTGGGGGGACACCTGGGCAGCCGACGAGACCGGCCCGCCGGTGCTGGCCACCCACCGCGACTGCGGTTGCCGGGTCCGCGCCGTGCTCCGCTGCGAGCAGGGTCACGAGGTCGACCACAGCGACATCGCCCTCCTCGCCGGGCCGGGCCTGATCGCCCGGGACTAGACCCGCTGCGCCCAGTGGGTGGTGCGTACCCGGGTCAGCCCTGGTCGTCGGCGAGGCGACGCTCGATGGTCACCGTCGTGCCGGAGGCGGTCGACATCAGCCGCACGTCGCCGAAGGCGTTCATCAGGGTGGCGCCGCGGCCGCGGTCCATCGCCGACCGCCGGTCCCGCCAGGTGCCGAAGTCGCGGACGGTGAGCCGGGCCGTGCCGGCGCCGACCTGGAGCCGGACCCGCACCTCGGGTCGGGATGGCTGCTGCGCGTGCTCGACGGCGTTGTTGAACGCCTCGGACGCGGCCACCAGGAGGTCCTGCACGACGTCGGGGTGCACGTGCAGCGCCTCCAGCGAACGCCGCACGTCCCGCCGCATCGCCGAGGCGGAGGTGGCCTTCGAGGGGTAGCTCCAGCCGGTGTCCGCCAGGGACGCCGTCCCG
>NZ_JAEVHN010000728.1:0-2933 GCF_016803375.1 Micromonospora sp. 4G55 | reverse complement strand
GCCGCCGGCCGCGCCCGCCAGGGTGCGGTGAGCTTCCGCTGGTGGGGCACCTCCGGCTGGCGGATCGACATCGGCGACCGCACCGTCCTGGTCGACCCGTACCTGAGCCGCTACGACACCGGGCTGTTCCGCGGCGCCTTCGACCCGGCCACCCCGCTGACCGTCGACACCGCCGTCGTCGACTCCCTCGTGGACCGGGCCACCACCGTGCTGGTCACCCACACCCACTGGGACCACTACAACGACGTGCCGCACATCGCGAAGAAGACCGGCGCCCGGGTCTTCGGCACGCTGACCGCGTACCACCTCGGGCTGGCCTACGGGCTGCCGGCGAGCCAGCTCAGCCCGGTCAAGGGCGGCGAGGTGCTCGACTTCGGCGACCACACCGTCGAGGTGGTCAGCTCCCTGCACAGCCGCAACGCCGGCTGGTCGATGGCCTTCCCCGGGGTAAGGGTCAGCCAGCCCACCCGGCCCGCCGCCATCGCCGACCTGCCCGAGGGGGACACGCTGGCGTACCAGGTGCGCGTCGACGGCGGTCCGTCGGTGTTCTTCATGGGTGCCAGCGACTTCGCCGAGCGCAACCTCACCGGGCTGGCCCCGGACGTGGCGATGGTGGCGTTGCAGTCCACCACGGCGACCGCCGACTACGTGCCCCGGCTGATGGCCGCCCTGGACCACCCGAAGGTCGTGGTGCCGGTGCACTGGGACAACTTCGAGACCCCGCTGGCCAACCCGCCGGTCGTCGGCCCCGCCGACCGGCGGCGGCTGGACGACCTGGTCGCCGCCGTCCGCCGGGCCTCGCCCCGCACCCGCGTGCTGGTGCCGGAGTACGGGACGGCGTACCACTTCTGAGCGGGGACGCGGCGGGCGGGATCACCAGGATCCCGGCCCCGCCGGCGTACGCCCGGATTACTTGGCGAGCGGCTGGCCCTGCTTGTCCTTGAAGGAGCCGACCAGGATCATGATGAAGTCGATCAGGGTCCAGATCCCGAGGCCACCGAAGGTGACCAGCTGGAGGACGCCGGTGCCGACCTTGCCGACGTAGAAGCGGTGCACGCCGAGGAAACCGACGAAGAAGCAGAGCAGCAGGGCGACGACCCAGGACTTCTGGGTGCCGACCGAAACAGGAGCGGTCACTGCGGTCCTTTCTCAGGTGAGATAGCCGCGGGAGCGTATCGAGGGGCACCGACCCGAGGCAAGATCGTAAATCGGCCGATCAGCCGGACGAGGAGCAGGCCCGGACCGATCTGATGGCCCCGGCCGCTCCGGTCAGGACGCGGTCAGGTCCCGCAGGGCCCGCACCGACTTCCAGTTGCGAGTCGTCGCCACCACACCGAGCTGCTTCTCCAGGTAGGCGTTGGTGAACTTCGACCGGCCGTACCCGCCGTCGGGGAAGTGCAGGTAAACCTCCCGACCGGCCACGGTGAACTCGACGTTCTCGTTGCCGGGCACGGTCAGCGCCGCGGCCTTCGCCTTCGTCGGGGCCGTGGCCAGGAAGGCGACCAGCAACCGGGTGGGGTCGTCCTGCCGGCCGGCGTACGGGCTGCCGTCGACCACCGCCGCCAGCTCCGCGCCGCTGCGGACCAGCACCGGCACGGTCAACCCCAGCTCGCCAGGCGAGCGCCTGCTCGATGCCCTTCGCCAGCCGGGCGGCGTCGGCGGAGGTGCTGCCGAACACGACGTTGCCCGACTGGAGGTAGGTCTGCACGTCGGCGTGGCCCAGGTCGGCGACCAGGCGGCGCAGGTCGGCCATGGCCAGCCGGGTGGTACCGACGTTGACGCCGCGCAGCAGCCCCACGTACCGGTTCATGCCGGCTCCCCGGCGGTGCTCAGGTGCCGGTCGAAGAAGGCGACGATGCGGCGCCGGGCCTGAGTCGCCGACGGCTCGTGCGGCCCGCCACCGACCCGGGCCACCACCTGCTGCATCCGGGGCAGCTCGCCCGGCCGGTGGTGGTTGAGGAAGCCGTGCCGCGCCGGCGGGTAGACGGTGACCTCGTGCGGGACCTCATTGGTGGTCAGCGCCGACTCCAGTCTGGCCGGGGCCGACCGGAGGCTGAGATCCTTGCCGCCGAAGCTGCCGATCACCGGGCACGCCTCGGCCAGCAGCCGTTCGGCGTCCTTCGGTACCTGCCCGTAGTTGATGCTCGCGGCGGCGAACCCGTGCCCGGGCGCGAGTTGCACGGCAAAGCCGCCACCCATGCAGAAGCCGATGACCCCGATCCGGCCGGTGCAGTCCGGCGTCCGGCGAGCCAGGCGCGGGTCGCGTCCAGCTCGTCGAACGCGCGGCCGGTGCCGCTGAGCAGCGCGCGGAGGGTCGCGCGCACGCAGCGGCCCCGCTTGTCCCACGAGTAGAGGTCGGGGGCCACCGCCAGGAAACCCGCGCCCGCCAGCCAGTCCGCCTGGCGGCGGACATCCGGCGTCATGCCGAAGGCGTCGTGGACGACGACCACGCCGGGCCGCGGCCGGTCACCCTCCGGTTCGCTCAGGTACGCGGGCAGCGTCCCCTGAGCGATCGGGATCTCCACGTCGGCCACGGAGCCTCCTCACCTGTCGACGTCCGGTACCGCCCAGCCTAAGGGACGTCTCGTAACTGGGTGGAGGCGTTGCCCGTGGCCCGGGTCAGTGGTCAGCCGGCGAGGATGATGTTGTGGAGGTTGGCGATGCCGGAAGCGGCGTCGGCCAATGTGTGGGCGGCGCGGCGGTAGTCGCGCAGGATCTTGAAGCACTTCATCCTGGCCAGGGCGTGTTCGACCCCTGCTCGGACGGTGCGGTGTTCGACGTTGAGTGCTTCCTTCCAGGCGGGCAGGTCGCTGCCGTCGGTGGGCTTGCGGTACGGCATGATCACCTCGGGGTTGCCGCGGTAGCCGCCGTCGGCCATCACCGGTCGCCCGTCGAGATTCTCCGCGATGCCGGAGGTGCGGTAGACGATCGTG
>NZ_JAEVHN010000727.1:0-2940 GCF_016803375.1 Micromonospora sp. 4G55 | reverse complement strand
GTCGGGGTCGAGGCCGGAGTCGGTGCGGCCGCCGGCGGGGCGGCCTGCGCCGTGGTGCCTCCGGCGGACGCGACGAATGCGCCACGCAGCCGTCGGGCGACGGGCGCCTCGACGGTGCTGGACGCGGACTTCACGAACTCGCCCATTTCCTTCAGCTTGGCGAGAACGGTCTTGCTTTCGACCCCGAGCTCTTTTGCCAGCTCGTGTACGCGGGCCTTACCTGCCACTGCACTCCTCACTCCGAGGTCGTGCGGGCAGTACCCGCAACAACCTCACTCGTGCACTTGAAGCCTGGTCATTTCAGGGACTTCATCGTGTGCTCATGTCGGTCGTCCTACCTTGCTAGCGACCCTCGCCCGGTCGGGTTGACCGGACGTAGTGGTTGGCGCATCGACGTGCTCCGCCAGCTCGCCGTGGTCGAGGACCCCGGTGATGCGCAGCGCACGCCCGAAGGCACGCCGCCGCACCGCCTGCGCGAAGCAGGCCGGATCCGGGTGCATGTGCGCTCCCCGACCCGGCAGCCTGCGGGCCGGATCAGGCCGGAGGCTGTGACCAGCCTCGTCGCCGACCGCGACGAACCGCAGCAATTCGCTGGCCGGCGCACGTCTCCGGCAACCCACACAGGTGCGCTCCGGCTGCGCGCGTCGTACCACTGGAGGAAGTCTACCCCTAGCTGCTCGAGATCGCGCCGCCCGGCTCCGGCACGTGATCGGCACCGCCCCGTCCCGCCGGGCTGGTCTGCTCCGCGTCCGACCGGATGTCGATCCGCCAACCGGTCAGTCGGGCAGCAAGCCGGGCGTTCTGCCCCTCGCGCCCGATCGCCAGCGAGAGCTGGAAGTCCGGCACGGTGACCCGGGCGGTCCGGCTGGCCAGGTCGACCACCTCGACCCGCAGCGCCTTGGCCGGCGACAACGCGTTGCCGACGAAGGTCGCCGGGTCGTCCGACCAGTCGATGATGTCGATCTTCTCACCGTGCAGCTCGCTCATCACCGCGCGAACCCGCTGGCCCATCGGGCCGATGCAGGCGCCCTTGGCGTTCACGCCCTGCGTGGTGGAGCGCACCGCGATCTTCGTACGGTGACCTGCCTCACGCGCGATCGCGCCGATCTCCACGGTGCCGTCGGCGATCTCCGGCACCTCCAGCGCGAAGAGCTTCTTGACCAGCGCGGGGTGCGAGCGGGAGAGGGTGATCTGCGGGCCGCGCATCCCCTTGGCCACGTGCACCACGACGCAGCGGATCCGCTCGCCGTGGACGTACCGCTCGCCGGGCACCTGCTCGGACTGCGGCAGGACGCCCTCCAGCTTGCCCAGGTCGACGCTGACGATGCCCTTCTCGACCCGCGCCTCGTGCGCCTGCACCACCCCGGTGACCAGGTCACCCTCGCGGCCGACGTACTCGCCGAAGTGCACCTCGTCGGTGGCCTCCCGCAGCCGCTGGAGGATCACCTGCTTGGCGGTCATGGCGGCGATCCGCCCGAAGTCGTGCGGGGTGTCGTCCCACTCCCGCACCACGGTGCCGTCGGAGTCGACCTCCTGGGCGTAGACCAGGGCGGCCCCGGTCTTGCGGTCGATCTCCACCCGGGCGTGCGGCTCGGCCCCGTCGGTGTGCCGGTAGGCGGTCAGCAGCGCGGTCTCGATCGCCGCGAGGATCGTGTCGAACGGGATCTCCCGCTCGCGCTCGAGTGCGCGCAGCGCCGCGAGGTCGATGTTCACCTCTCCTCGTCCTCCACATCATCTTCGTCGTCGATGTCGTCAATGTCGTCAATGTCGTCGGTGTCGTCGCCGGCCTCGTCGAGGCGGGTGAACTCGACCTGCACCCGGCCGGGGCCGAGCTCGGCGTACGGGTGCTCGGCGCGGCCGGAGTCGGTCTCCAGCACCACGCGCTCGTCGTCGGCCGCCACCACCCGGCCGGTGACCTGGCGGTCGCCGGCGGGCTGCTCGCCGCGCGGCCCGGGCAGGCCCGCGCCGGCCCGGGTGGTCACCTTGACCAGCCGGCCCACGTTGCGCCGCCAGTGCCGGGGCAGGGTGAGCGGCCGGTCCACGCCGGGTGAGCTGACCTCCAGCTGGTACTCGCCCGCCACGATGTCGCCGCCGGCCTCCTCGGCCGCGTCGAGCGCCGCCGAGACCGCCCGGGAGACGTCCGCGACGGCGTCCAGGTTGATCCCGCCGTCGGCGTCCACGATCACGCGTACGACGTGCCGCCGGCCGGCCCGGGACACCGACAGGTCCTCCAGGTCGTACCCGGCGCCCTGCACGACGGGCTCGATCACCTCGCGCAGCCGGTTGCGCCGGGCGGCGAGGTCACCGCCCCGGGGTGCGCCCGCACGGTCCCCGCCCCGGGGGCCGTCGGTACGACGGGGTCGCCCCGTCGGGCCCGTCGGCCTGGTGGCACGGCCACGCTGCGTCATCTGGCGCACCCTTCTCCTGTTGTGCGGCGGCCCGGTGGCCCGCATGCCCACACGCCACCGGGGCGAAGTGCGCCGGTGGCTGCGCAGAGCGTAACGCGCCGGTCGGGTACCGGGCCGGGCGGCGCACCGACGCCGGTCGCCCACCTGACGGCGGAGATGGTGTTGACTTGACCGGTGGCGACGGGAAGAACGACTACGCAGCGCGGTGGACCGGGGCAAACCCGGCGGGCGGTGCTGCGCGCGGGGGCGCTCCTGACGGCCGGCGGCGCGACCCTGCCGCTGACTGGCTGTGATCTTTTCGACCGGAACGAACCGCCCCGCCGCCCGACCCGCTGGACGCCGCTGGCCGCCGAGTCACGCGAGCTGGCCGCCCGGCACCGGGCCGCCGTCGCGGCCCGATCCGGCGCTGGCCGACCGGCTCACCCCGATCGCCGACGCGCCGAGTCACGCGAGCTGGCCGCCCGGCACCGGGCCGCCGTCGCGGCCCGATCCGGCGCTGGCCGACCGGCTCACCCCGATCGCCGACGCGCAC
>NZ_JAEVHN010000726.1:0-2945 GCF_016803375.1 Micromonospora sp. 4G55 | reverse complement strand
TGGCCGCGACCTGGCCGGTGGAGCTGGGCGGCGACCGCCCCGACTGATTCGCACCCGCCGCGTTGTCCGATCCCGGTCGCGGTGGATTCGACACCGGGTGGGCCTGGGTAGGGTGACCTTGACGGACGGAGGCGATCATGACGGCAGACCACCCCTCGAAGCCGACCGGTGATCAGCCCGGCAGCTCGCCGGAGCAGCACGAGTCGGTCCTGCTGGACGAGCCGAGCACGGCCGACCTGCGGGCCAAGGTGACCGAGGCGTGGCGGGAGTTCGCCCGCGCGCTGGCCGAGCGGCTGCGTGCGCTGCCCACCGGGGCGCACGTCGAGCTGACCCTCGACCCGACGGCCTCCGGCACCGGCAACGCCGTCTACTCGATCAGCGTGGACGTGGGCGACGCGGGGCGGGTCTCCGCACGGGCGGTCGGCAACGCCACGCTGCCGCAGGGCTACCGGCTGGACCGGGCCGCCGTCGCGGACATGATCGCGCTGGGCTGGTCGCCGCCGGGCGTGCTGGAGGGCTCCCGGGACCAGTTCGGCCTGGAGGGCTCGACCGCCGACGCCAGCAAGGTGGCCGCGCTGCTCTCCCGCACCCTGCGCGACGTCTACGGCGCCCCGCACCCGGCCTTCCTCGTCTACCTCGTGCACGACGCCGAGGGCGAGCCGCTGCCGGCCGAACCGCTCGGCACCGCGCGCAGCGAGTTCGGCCCGGACCGCGACGTCGAGGCGGACCTCGACGAGGCCCTGGCCGCCGCCGCGAGCGCGCAGAAGAGCGACGAGGGCGAGGACGTGCTGGCGCTGGAGGAGCGGGTCCGCACGGTCGTGTCGACCATGCTCAAGTCGAAGTCCGACCAGCTCCAGGTGGACTCGGACGGCGACATCAACATCCGGGCCGGCTCGGCGATGGTGTTCGTCCGGGTACGCGACAACCCGCCGCTGGTCGACGTCTTCTCCCCGGTGCTCACCGAGGTGGAGCCGACCGAGCGCCTCTACGTGAAGCTCTCCGAGCTGACCAACCGGATGCCGATCGGCCGGCTCTACTGCGCCGACGACACCGTCTGGGCCTCCATCCCGGTCTTCGGCCGCAACTTCCAGGCCACCCACCTGATGCTCGCGGTGCAGGTGATGACCGGGCTGGCCGACGAGCTGGACGACCGGCTGCACGGGGAGTTCGGCGGCAAGCGGTTCTTCGGCGAGGGCGACAAGCCGAGCCGGCCGGCGGACTCCGAGCACCGGACGGGCATGTACCTCTGACCCCGTCGGCGCACGCTCGTCCGGTGCGCCGACTGGTCAGCCGACGTCGAGCAGGGTCTTGCCGACGGTGGCCCGCGACTGCATCGCGGCGTGCGCCTCGGCGGCCCGCTCCAACGGGAACCGCTGCCCGATCAGCGGGCGCAGCCGCCCGGCCGCGCCCTCGGCCAACGCCCGTACGGTGAGCGCACGCAGCTCGTCCGGGCCGGCGGTCGGTCGCAGCAGGGCCACCCCGCGCGCCGTGGCGGTCTCCGTCGGCACGTCGGTCCAGCTGCCGGAGGCGAGCCCGAAGTTGAGCATCCGACCGCCGGGGTCGAGCAGGTCGAACGCCGCCCGGCCCACGTCGCCGCCGACGCCGTCGAAGACGACGTTCACCCCGCCGGTCGCGGCGCGTACCCGGTCGGCCCAGTCGGGCTCCCGGTAGTCGATCACGACGTCGGCGCCCGCCGCCCGGACCAGTTCCGTCTTGCGGGGGCCGCCGGCCAGGCCGACCACCCGTGCTCCCGCCCGCGCGGCGAGCTGGACCAGCAGGCCGCCCACCCCACCGGCAGCGGCCTCGACCAGCACGCGTTCCCCCGCCCGGGGCGCCGCCGCGTCGGTCAGCAGCAGCGCGGTGCGGCCGTCGGCGAGCAGCGCCACCGCGTCGTCCAGCGCCAGCGCGTCGGGCACCTCGATCGGCGCGGCCCGGTCCACCACGACCCGTTCGGCGTACCCGCCGGAGCCACCGGTGCCGCTGACCACCCGCCGGCCGACCAGCCCGGGGTCCACGTCCGGGCCCACCGCGCCGATCACGCCGCCGACCCCGTTGCCGGGGATCACCGGCAGCGGGCCGCGGAACGGCCCGAACCCGGTGGCCCGGAACATCGTCTCGACGAAGGTGAGGTTGACGTGGGCCACCTCGATCAGCACCTGCCCCGGCCCGGGCGTCGGGTCGGGCGCCGTTCCCGGCACCAGCACCTCCGGCCCGCCGAACTCCCGCAGCCACACCGCCCGCACGATCCCCTCCTCACGTCGCCGTCCGGCCCAGTCGACGACATGAAGCGGGGTTGAGGTCAAGCGCGGGTCAGCCGGTGGACGGGCCGACGCCGGGCGACTCGACCAGGCGGGAGAGCACGATGGTGCTCCGGGTGGAGGTCACGAACGACTCCGCCCGCAGCCGCTCCAGCGCCTCCTCCAGGTGGGCGATGTCGGCGGCCCGCAGATGCACCAGGGCGTCCGCCTCGCCCGAGACGGTGTACGCCCCGACCACCTCCGGGTGCCGCCGGGCGGCCACCCCGATCTGCGCGGGGGTGGTCCGGCCGGCGCAGAAGAGCTCGACGAAGGCCTCGGTGGTCCAGCCGACGGCGGCCGGATCGACCACCGCGGTGAAGCCCCGGATCACCCCCGCGGAGCGGAGCCGGTCGACGCGTCTCTTCACCGCCGGAGCGGAGAGTGACACCCGGCTGCCGATGTCGGCGTACGACGCGCGAGCGTCCGCCACGAGCAACGCAATGATTCGCTGGTCGACCGCGTCTATCTGCAACGTTCCGCCTTCAGAAAGCAAGAGTTCTGGCTGTTACCAAAGTTCTACGCTACCTACTCTTGGTCACCGTGAACCAGCAGCGAGTGCCGCGAAAGCGGACATATCTCATGTGCTCGCCCGAGCACTTCGCCGTCGAGTACGCCATCAACCCGTGGATGGACGTCACCACCGCGGTC
>NZ_JAEVHN010000725.1:0-2945 GCF_016803375.1 Micromonospora sp. 4G55 | reverse complement strand
GCGCCCGGTGAAGTGGGGGTGGTCGGCCGGCAACTGCGCCGGCGGCTCCGCCCGGGCCGACTGCGACAACGCCGGCTCGGGGCGTCTGACGCCGCGCCGCGACCCGGAGCCGTCGGCCGGGGCGTCGTCGTCGAGCAGGCGTCCCGGGCGCGCGCAGGTCGCCACCCGGCTGGATGCGAGCTCGTCGGCGAGCCGATGCTCGATGTCGGCATACGCCGCGAGGGCCTCGGCCCGCCGGCCGTCCGCGGCGAGCGCGAGCAACAGCCGCGCCTGCAGTGCCTCGTCCAGCGGCTCGTATTCCGCGGCCAGCCGGATCGCGGGCAGCACCACGTGGACGCACCCGGCCCGCAGGGCGGCGTCGGTCGCCGCCCGGACGGCCGCGAACCGCTCGCAGTCGACGGCGACGAACTCCGGATGGGCCCGGCCGCCGGCCTGCAGGCCGGCGGCGTACCGGTCCCGCCACAGCGCCAGCGCCTCCCGGTAGAACTCGACGGCGGGCTCGCCGGAACTGCCGGCGGCCTGGGCGACCAGGCGCCGGAAGCGCATCAGGTCGAGCGACTCCCCGTCGACCCGCAGCCGGTACTCGGCGCCGTCGCGGCTCAGCACCGAGCCCGCTGCCCGCGTCGGCAGGCCCGGTTCGAAGCGCCGCCGGAGCATCCCGACGTGCCGGTGCACCACGTTGACCGCGCTGGGTGGGGGGTCGGACTCCCAGAGCAGGTCGACGAGTTCGGCGACGCTGACCGCGCCGCCGACCCGGGCGAGCAGCAACGCCAGGATCAGCCGCTGCTGCCGGGTGCCCAGGTCGATCTCGGACTGGTCGCGCCAGGCCCGCACCGGGCCGAGAACGGCGAAGGAGAGCGGGCTGGTCATCTTGATGCGATCCGGGTAGGGCTGGTTGCCACGATCGCCATAGCATGATGGCAGTGCCCGCGCCGCGCGACAGGCGCGTTGCGGCAATGTGAGCTTCGCCTCACCGGCCGGCTCGCCGGCCGACGGAGTCTTCCCTGCTCAGGCCGCCTCGAGGCCGGTGCGCAGGGCGCGCAGCGCATAGTGGGTCCGCGACTTCACCGTGCCGATCGGCACTCCCAACCGGCCCGCGACCTCCTCCGGTGACCGCCCGACCAGGTAGACCTCGGAGAGCAGACTGCGCTGCGCCGGGCTCAGCCGACCGAGCGCGTGCCGGATGGCGTACGAGGCCAGCGCGCTGCCGGTGGTGTCGTCACCAGCGGGGATCCAGGTCATGTCAACGAGATGGACCTCGGCCGGGCGGCCCCGCCGCAACCGGACGCCGTCGATGACGAGCCGCCGGGCGACGGTGCAGAGCCACCGGCGGGCGGCATCGCGCTCGTCCGGCACCGAGTCGAGGTGCCGCCAGGCCCGCAGCATCGTCTCCTGGAGCAGATCCTCGGCGGTCTGCCGCTGCCCGCGGGTCAGCACGAGCAGGAGACGCAGCACGGCACGGGCGTGGTCCACGTGCAGCGCGGTCATGCGCTCGGCCCGGCCGGCCGACGATTCGTCGAGTGCCCGCAGCACGATATCTCCCCCGTAAGCAGGAGCAACGGTGAATGCGGCACGAGCCTAGGGACGATCGATGCGAATGGACTGACGCGAAAATGCGAATCGAGTGCCGTCGCCGACCGCGATCGGTCAGGGACGCGACGTGACCGCCGCGAGCAGGCCGGCCAGCCGCCGGCCGGTCGGGGTCTGCGCGTACGGGATCAAAGCCAGCGCCTCCTGCCACGCCCGCACCGCAGCGTCCTGGTCGCCGGCGGCGGCGAGGGCGTCGCCGAGCAGCGCCAGGACCTCCGCGGCCGGCGCCGACGCCGAGGCCTCCTGGTAGGCGGCGGCCGCCTCGCGCCAGCAGTCGACCGCCTTGCCGGGCTCCCGGCGGGCGGAATGCGCCTGGCCGAGCACCTCCCACGCCTCGGCGATGCCCAGCCGGTACCGCGCTCCGCGCGACAGCGCCATCGCCTGCTCGGCGCAGCGCACGGCCTCGTCCGCCCGGCCCAGTTCGGCGTAGCTCGCCGCCATGATCACCAGGACGTCCGCGAGTAGCTTGTCGTCGCCGGCCCGCCATGGTCCCAGCGCCGCGGAGAGCGCCCGGACGACCTCCTCGTGTCGCCCCTGGGCGCTGTGAATCATCGCCCGGTTGATCCCGGCCCGGGTCATCTCGTCGTACAGGCCGAGCCGGGCGAGCAGCTCGACCGCCTGGTCGAGATGCCCGACCGCGGTCTCGTGCTCGTGCCGGAAGTAGGCCGCCCCGGCCAGGCTGCGGTGCATCCGGGCCTGCCCGACCAGGTCGCCGCCGGCCCGGGCGGCCTCGAGGGCCACCTCGCCGGTCGTCGTCCAGTCGGCCCACCGGCCGCTGCGTTCGAAGAAGTGCTGCATGCCGAGGGCGAGCTGCCAGGCCTCGGTGTGCCGGCCCTGCCGGGCGGCCCGGCCGACCAGCGCGATCAGGACCTGCCGCTCGGCGGTGAACCAGCGCATGGCCTCGCCGTGGTCGGCGAAGCGCAGCGGGGTCTCGGCCGGCCCCGGCTCGATCATCGGGTGGTACTCGGAGGCCAGCAGCCGTCGGTGTGCCTGATAGCCGGTCGCCCGGTAGAACTGCAGGCAGCGCAGCTCCGCGGCGGCGCGCTCGGCCGGGCCGTCGTTCTCCTCGCCGAGCTCCGTGGCATAGGCCAGCAGCAGATCGTGGGTGCGGTAGCGGCCCGGCAGGTCCTCGCTGATCAGGTGCGCGCGGCTCAGCTCACCGAGCAGTGCCCGCGAGCTACGCAGCGAAACGCCGGCCAGGCCCGCCGCCCCGGCGATCGAGACGTCGGGGCCGGGATGGATCGGCAGCAGCCGGAAGAGCCGGGCGGCCGGGGCGGAGAGTGCCTGGTAGGACCAGGAGAAGACGGCACGCAGGCCGGTCTGCGGGTCGTCGCCGTCGAAGCCGTCCAGGCTCC
>NZ_JAEVHN010000724.1:0-2953 GCF_016803375.1 Micromonospora sp. 4G55 | reverse complement strand
CAGCGGCGTCCACGAAACGCTGGATGATCATTGGTTGCGCCATCTCAGTGAGTCGGCTCGACTCCACTGTGGACACGCGCGCAGGCATCGACAATTGTGATCATGATCCCCCCCAGGACTTCACAATGGAGCCAGAATAGGCCTCGATGCGCCCTGGAACAGGCCATTGATCGGAGTCAGCCCGAAGGGGCCACGACGCCTCGGTGAACGGGCGTCAAAATTCGGCCGATCATCCCCCTAGCGCGGAGAGGAGTTTCAGCCTAAGGGTATTTGAGCGAGCAAATTTCCGGCGAAAGAGGTCGCAGGCCGGGGATCTTCCACCCGGACGGCTCCCTTAGCGGCAGCTCAGACGGGGTGCGCAGTGGCGGCGACGTCACTCATCGTACGGCCGCGGTGGCGCTGGATCGACGCCCCTGGTGAAGCTTTTCGGCAACTGCGCCACCAGGTCCTGGAACTCGCCTACCGTGACCGCCTCGCGCAGGGTGGCGAAGACCGCCCGGACCCCGACCTGTGCGGTGGCCGGCTCGACGCCGGCCCGGTCGGCCACCCGGCGCAGGAACTCGACCGGTCCGAAGGTCTCGGCCGCGCCCGGCGTGGTCTCCGGCGGCGGCCCGGCCAGGTATGCGCTGAGCTCGTCCGGGAGCTGGGCGCTCAGGTCGTCGACCTCGCCGGCCTGGACCCGTTCGGCCACCGTCACCAGCACGGCGCGGGCGATCGCGGCGGCCCGCTCCGGAGGCAACTCTGCCCGCCGGGCGACCGCGTCGACGAAGAGGGGAAAGCGCACCGAGGTCCTCCTGTCGCTCCGCCGATCGGCCGCACCGGCGACCCGGTGTCGGCGGGTCGTCCGTCCGGAATCCGACCGTCGGCGGCCGGCCCGCCCGGTCGGGAATCCGACCGCGGTTACCCGCCCCGCCGGGGCGCAAACGGCCGCCTCACCCGACCGGTTCGGCACCGGCCCGGTCGGTCACTGCGGGATCGGCGCGCCACACCGGGGCGCAGGGGTCAGCCGGGCGCGGCGGCAGCCCTCCCCCACCGTCCCCGGGACCGAACCGGTAGCCCGCCGCCGAGCGTCGCTCAGGCGAGCAGGGCCCGCCGGCGCAGGTCGTCGAAGATGATCCGGTCGACCGGGGAGACCCGGTCCCGGTCGGCGTACCCGAGCCAGGCGACCTCCTCGATCTCGTGGTCCGGCCGGGGCTCGCCCTGGTGCTCGGCCGTGTAACAGGTCATCCGTACCAGCCTGCCCGCCGGGTGGCCGTGCGCCTGGGCGATGAACGTGCCGACGTGCACGGCCGTCTCCGGGTCGATCACCACACCCAACTCCTCGGCGATCTCGCGGGTGAGGGTCTCCCGGTCGGTCTCGCCGGGCTCGCGCTTGCCGCCGGGCAGGTACCAGACGTCCCGGCCCCGCGAGCGGGTGCTGAGGATCCGGCCGCGCTCGATCCGGATCCAGGCGATCTTGTCGATGGGGTCCACGGGCGGTCCTCCGGTGCCGGCGGGCACCCACTGTAGACGCCGGCCCGGACGTGCCGCGGTTTGGCGGCGGGGGCCGGCCGGGCATTCCGACCGCACGGGGTGCTCCCGGAGGGAGGGCGCGGATGAGCTGGTGGCGCGACCGGTGGCGGCGGCGGAAGCCGCCGGAGAACGTGGCCGAACTCCTGACCAGCACGGGACCGTTCCGGGTCGCCAGCGAACAGGTCGCGCTCGGCGACCGGGAGACCGTACGGCGGTGGCTGCGCGAACTCGATCCCGACCTGGGGCAGCAGGTCTTCGTGCACCGCCCCTGGGGGACGGTCGCCGCGGTCAGCGACCGCCGCGATCCGGTGAGCGTGGTGATGTCGGACGCCGAGGGGCGCCCCTGGGCCGCCTACGTCCGCGGCGCGGACCACCGGGTATACCTCATGCCCGAGCAGGTCGAGTCGGTGATGCTGGCGGCGCTCACCTCGGACGGGCCCCCGGCCGGCCCCGACTGGCGGCGACTGGACTGACGGGTCGGGTGGCGCTCACCCCTCGGCGAGGGTGTCGAGCAGCAGCGAGGCCGTCCAGCTGAACGCCGCCGAGCCGAGCCCCGCCGCGGTGTCCGGGTGGAAGTACTCGTGGCAGCCGCCGGCGGCGACCAACGCCAGCATCGACTCGCGCAGCCCGGCGGCCAGGTCCGGCCGGTGGTGCGCCCGCAGCCCGCGCCAGAGCAGCCAGTTGGTGTTCATCCAGCTCGGGCCGCGCCAGTAGCGCAGCGGCTCGAAGTCCGGCGCGGTGCGGTCGTGGGTGGGCAGCGGGCGCGGCATGCGGGGGGCCAGGCCGAACCGCGCCGAGCACGCCTCGGTCAGCACCGCCCGCACCTGGCGCGCCGGCAGGTCGGGCAGGATCAGCGGCATCAGCCCGAGCACGGTACGGGCCGGGATCAGCCGGTCGGTGCGCAGGTCGCGCGGGTGGAAGGTGCCGGTGACCGGGTCGTAGAGCCGGCGGACCACGGCCTCGGTGATCCGGGCCGCGCGGTCCCGGTGCGGGCCGGGATCGGCCCCGACCACGGCGGCGATCCGGGCCAGGGCGTGCTCCGCCGCGCCCAGCGCCGCGTTGAACAGCGGGCACTCCACCAGGAACGGATGCCACCCGGCCAGCGCCTGGTCGGTGTAGTGACGGCCGCGATAGGAGGCGACGATCGCGACGTACCGCGCGTAGTCCAGGTCCGTGGGGCGGTGCGCGGCGTCGGCGTGCGCGGTGTCGTGCCGACGGTACGCCCGCATGACGGCGGCGTCGGCCGGTACCGCCGCCATCGGCGCGTCCCAGGCCGGGCTGTTGTCCAGGCCGGACTCCCAGGGGTGCACGATGGCCGCCAGCCCGGCCCCGCCGACGTCCCGCCGGCCGGTGAGGTAGCGCTGCTGGGCGACCAGCCTCGGGTACAGCCAGCGCAGCGCCTGGGCCGACGCCTCGGAGGGGGCGCGGCGGTGCACCAGCC
>NZ_JAEVHN010000723.1:0-2956 GCF_016803375.1 Micromonospora sp. 4G55 | reverse complement strand
CCCGCCGGCGGCTGTGCTCGCCCAATCCGCCTCACCGGCACCATCGCTGCCGCCGACCGGAACACCGGCCGTATCACCGGCCAGCTGCACACCGACCAGACGGCCTAGTGACGCTCGTCTTGGTCCCTCTCGGCGGCCATGGTTGCTGTACTTGGTTGCTGTACTGCGGGCGTCGATCGGTCAGCCTCCCGGGTCCAGCCGAGGAAGCGGTGGTGCAACGCGCCGGCCGGCATGCAGGGCATGTCTTCGGCGGCCTGGACGAGGTAGGAGCCGAGGTAGAGGGCCAACGACACGGGGGCGTCTGCGTACTCCGCCCGCAGCTCACGCTTCCGGGTCGGGCAGGGCCAGGGCAGGTCGCAGCCGCCGCAGCTCCAGATCGGCATGACTGGGCCGTGGGTGGTCACTCTTGGCCTCCAAGGAAGCGCGCGGTGATCGTTCGGGCCTGCCGGCTGGTCGCCCAGTTCACCTGCCAGCACGGGTACGGAGCCAGCCGCGACCACCACGCGCGGCAGCCAGCGCACATGCCGTCGAGTCCTCGGACGTGCACCGCGAGGATCGTCTGCTCCTGGCGGTCGTTCACTGCTCCCCCTCCCCGGGCCAGTGGCCTCGGTTGATCGGGATCCGGTGCCAGGCATGACACGGCAGGTCGGCTCCGCAGCGGCAGACCCGCCGCCATCGCCGCCAAGACCAGACGGGCCGATGCCGCCGCGCGAGGGTCATGGCGGCGGCGAGCAGGTACTCCTCGTACGAGACGCGCCGCACCGGATCTCCCTCGTCAGTCACGAGGGCACGCTGTCTCGCCCCCGAGTTGAGAGGGACGCGGCGACCAGGCCAATCCACACCGCCCGCCGCATCCCGTGAGGAGGAACGTACGCAGCGTGGTCGGGGTGAATGGGTAGGGTTCGTACCCCTTGATCAGGCGACGAGGCCGACCTTCAGCGCGAGGTCATGCACATCGCCTCGCAAAGAGCGCGGTCCGTCCAGTAAATCGAGGGTGATCTGCCTGGCGTAGCCGTTGAAGCGGATCGTCTCCGGCGCGGACTCGTATGCCTGACGAAGAGTCGCCACAGTGGCTTCGTTGTCGCCCTTGCCGTAGTGGCCGCGGGCCACCTCGATCAGGTGCCGGGCACGGCGCGGTTTCGATGGGATCGCCGCCGGGTCAAGGCGATTGGCCTGTCGCACCGCCTCACCGGACTTCTGAAGCTCGACGGCGACGGTCACGGCGTGGGCGCCCATGATGACCCGCGAGAACGAAGTCTGCGGCTGGTAGAAGTTCTCCGGCAGGCGCTGCGCCACCCGGTCCGCACGGTCCCAGTACCGCCAGGCGCGACCCTCCTCACCGGCCCGAGCGGCGGTATAGGCAGCTTCAAAGTTCAGGGCGCCCCAGAGAGCGAGCAGGTTCGGGTTCGCGTCGGTAGTTCGGGGTTTGAGCGCCGAGACCACGTCGAGCGTCACCGCCATACCGGTGTCCCAGTCCCCGGCGTCCCGGTGAACCTGGCACAGGAACCATCCCGCGCAGGCCAACGCCTCCGGATCTCCCGACTCCTGCGCCGCCACCATCGCGCGGTCAGCTACGCGCCACAGCAACTCGGCGGCAGGCTGGTAAGCAAGGAACATCTGAGCCAGGCCGAGCACTTCGGCAAGCAGCGCCTGAGCCTGCCGACGCTCGTCACCCTCATACGTCAGCGCGGCACGCTGAGCGTCCCGGACCAAATCCGGCAGCAGAGTGCCGAGCACCGTTCGATGGTCTGACGCCTGATGACGGGCGCGCCAGGCTGCGGCGAGCCGGCCCTTGATCTGCTGTAGCGGTTGCGGTGACATGTCGTCGGACACCGCGAAGCGGTTGACGGCGTCGCGTACCGAGGCGAGTGCTGGATGCTCGGGCCCGTTGACGACCTCAGATCGATCGCTCAACTCCCCGATCAAGGCGGACACGTCGACCTTGAGGGCGCGGGCGATCCGATCGAGCATGTGCACACGCGGCGGCAGGATGCGATCGCTCTCCACGGCCTTGACCCACTCGGCGCTACGGCCTACTAGCCCCCCGAGCACAGCGCGGGTCTTGCCCGAGCGCTCACGGTAGACCTTGAGTCGCTGCCCAAAGGTCAGCCCCGGCATGGGATCCATCCCGAACCTCCTCGTAGCGCGGGATGCGTTGCCGGCCTGTCGACCGCCGTCGTCCCTCACGGTACTCACGGGCTAGCCACCTGGTAACCCTTTGATCCTGAGGACAGGCCGCCAGCAACTCACCGACCATTGGCGCTGACCCCCGTCGGGGGGAAAGTGACCTGACGTAGCAGCGAGTGTGATCAAGTGCCGTACCGCGTGTTCAGACGTCCCGGTCGTGCCGTCGGGCATGATCGAGTGTGAATGCACGGTAGGGCGTTCGCTGACGATCCGCTGACTCACAGAGTGACGCGCTGCGGGCGCCCGAGGACGGCCGGAGGCCGCCCGCAGGGCAGTCCGCGAGCGCGTGGCCAGCTTCCGGACCCCTGCCTTGCAAAGATCAAGATGACTGTCGGTCGCCGTCGACTACTGCCGCTGACCTGCTCGTCCTGTCGACTCGCGTCGGCTCATGACCGGGCCAGTCTGCTGGCTTGGCTGTACGGATGGCTGTACAGCCACACGGTTTAGGAAGTGTGGATACGGCCGCAAGTTGCTCGGCAGTGACCTGGCTTGACCTGCGTCGCCACGCTGGCTGCCGCCCAGGAGCTGACCGCCATTGACCGTCGTCGCCCATCCCAACGGGCACGCAACGGGCACGACGGGATCGAGATGGTCGCGCTCGCACCGAGATGGGGAAGCCTGAACGAGGCCCGTAACCGCAGGTCCTAGTACTCCAGCCGGGGATCGTGATCACGGTTCGATGAGGGCTTGTCGGGCGTAGTGGCTGGTCTTGGCTCGGGCTTGGTGACGGCGCCGGCGGATGGACCAGGACAGCGGGTCGCAGCGTCGG
>NZ_JAEVHN010000722.1:0-2957 GCF_016803375.1 Micromonospora sp. 4G55 | reverse complement strand
CGCTGCTGCCGGCTCATTCCGGGCAGCCGGGGCGCCGGTCGCCGCGTCGCCTGCGCCGCCAGCTCCACCAGCACGGAGAAGGCGAACGTCGCCCAGCCGAACCAGCCGACCACGGCCAGCGCCCGCAGGAACAACCGACCGTCGTCCCGGCTGGTCAGCGCCGTGCCGACCTCCGACAGGGTGGGTAGCTGGTCGGGCAGTGGATTGCCGGCGAAGGCGAGCAGTGCCACCGGCGCGCCCACCAGCAGCGCGACCAGGACGACCAGCGACCCGAATCCGGTGAGCAACTGGCCGGTCCGCCGAACGGCGGAGCCACGCGGTGCGGTCATGGCGGCCTTCCCTTCCTACGGTGCCTCGGTGAGGGCCCGCGCGGTGGCCTCACCCGAGACGGTGACGGTGTCGTCCATGCCGAAGAGGCCGAGCAGGTGCCGGCGGTAGGTGACGGTGACGCGTACCCGGATCTGCTTCTCGCCGTCGACCACGGGGAAGCTCACCGAGTGCCCGGTCGCGCCCGCCGCCGAGAGGTAGTCGCGGACGGCCGCCCGCGCGTCGCCCTCGTCGATCTCCTTCGGGCCGCCCTCGATCGCGCGGGCCCGGTCGACGGCCTGGCCGCCGCTGCGGGCCGCCTCGGCGGCGAGGTCGTCGGCGCGTTGCAGCGACCGGAGCTGGCCGGCGCCGTCGTACGCGACGCCGATGACCGCGAGCACGCCGGTCATCGCGACGGCCAGGAACAGGCTCACCCGTCCCTCGTCGCGGCCGGCCCGACGGGCGCTCATCCCCGGCTCCGGTAGCGGTCCAGCGGGGAGGTGAAGGTCGCCGAGGCGGTGGTGCGCAGCGGCATCCCGGGCAGCGCCGGCAGCCGCAGGTCGCGGTGGGACACCACGCAGGTCACCGAGACGGTCACGCTCGCCGGCTGCCCGGCGGGGCTGCGGTACGCCGCGTCGAAGCTGGTCGACCGGCCACGTACCGAGCCGCTGAAGGTCATCCGGGGCGCGCCGGCGCAGTTCAGGCGTCGCCAGTCGAGCTGGCGGCGGACGGCGTCGCGGGCCGCGTCGCGGGCGGTGCCGGCGTCCCGGGAGATCGAGGCGGCCCGGGGCGGCGTCGTGCGCGGCCGCCTCCACCGCCTCGTCGGCGATCGCGGTGCGCCCGGTCACCCCGGCCAGCACGATCAGCGCGATGAACGCCGGGGCGAGCACGGCCACCTCGATGGAGACCGAGCCGCGGGCGCGGCCGTCCGCGACGGCGCTCACGGGTTCGTCCAGCGTTCGATGGTGCCGTGCGCGGTCTGCCGGACCCGGAAGCTGACGCCCGGGATGACCGACAGGGACCGGCCGGTGACCGTGCAGGTGACCTCGGTGGCCCCGGTGACGCAGGTCGGCCCCGGGCTGTCCCAGCCGACGAGCCAGTCACCGGCCGCGCCGAGGAACCGGGTGGCCCGGGCCTCGCCCGCCCCGGCCGGCGCCTGGAGCACCCGCTGCGCGTTCACCCCGCTCTGCGCGGCGTTCAGCGCGGTGGACCGGGCGACGAACCAGGCGGCCACCTGGACCGAGGCGAAGAGCAGCACCAGCACCGCCGGCATGACGACGGCCAGCTCGACCGGGTTCGCGCCCCGGTCCGTACCCCCGGCGACGAACCGTCGCCGTGCGGCCCGCACGCCCGGGCGACCGCCCCCGGTCGAGCGCGGCCGGACGCGCCCCGGGGTCGGGCGGTCGGGGCCACCCGGCCGGTCCGGGGTGCGGCCGGCCAGTTCATCGGAGGGGTCACGGCGCGGTGGGGACGCTGTCCATCCAGTCGGTGGCCCGCGTCATCACCAGAGCGGTGACCGCGAGCGCCGCCGCGACCAGGCCGAAGATGATCACCGCGGTCGGCACCGGGCTGTCGCCCCGGTCCCCCTCGCGGCGCAGCTCCGCCAGCCGTGCGGCCAGCGTGAGGTGCAGATGGGCGATCAGTTGCATGGCGTGCTCCTTGTCGGGGTGGCGGTCTACAGGCGGGCCACGAACGGGTAGAGCATGAAACCGAGCAGGACGAAGACCAGCAGCGAACCGGGGATGTCCAGCCGGCTGGTCACCCCCTCGGCGCGGGTCAGGTTGTCGGTACGGATCTGGTCCCGCAGCGAGTCGGCACGACTGCGCAGGGTCTCGTGGACCTGCGCGCCCTCGCTGCCGGAGGAGCGCATGATTGCCCCGACGTCGCCGAGCTCCGGGATGCCGATCCGCTCGGCCAGCTCCTGGAGCTCGTCCCAGGGCGAGTGCATCTGCATCTGCGCGATCCGCAGCGACTCGCGGATCCGGTCGAAGACCCAGCCGTCGCAGACCGCCGCCGCCCGTTCCAGCGACTGCACCGGGCCGTGCGCCGCCGACAGTTGCAGCGCCACCAGGTCCAGGTAGGTGCAGACGGCCGCGCGGAACTCGTCGCGCGCCGCGTCCGCCCGCGCCAGCACCGCGCGGTGCGCGAGCAGCCCGCAGACCAACGCCATCCCGAGGCTGCCCAGCACCGGTACGACCACCGGCAGGCGGACCCCGCCGAGGAAGAGCACCGCCCCCAGCACGGTCGGGGTGGCGAGCCCGATCAGGGCGGAGACCAGCACCGACAGGGCGTACTGCTCGGGGGGTCTTGTCGATCAGCGCGAGCTGCCGGTGCGGCGGGCTGAGCCAGCGGGAGAACCCGCCCAACCAGTCCGGGCCCCGGGTCGGGGCGACGGTGCCCGGGGGCTGGTGGCAGCCGGCGCAGCGCGGGGCCGAGCGCCGGGGCGGCCGGCAACGCCTCCCGGACCGCCAGGAACAGGCCCAGCCCCACCGTCGCCCCGCCGAGCACGGCGATCGCGAGCTGCCAGTTGACGATCACGCGATCGCCTCCTCCGGGTCGGGGGGCGGGGAGGAAGCGGGCCGGCGGCGGGGGCTGGCTCATCGAGCGCACCCAGATCAGCAGCCCGATGAAGGCCGCGCTGAGCACCGCCA
>NZ_JAEVHN010000721.1:0-2966 GCF_016803375.1 Micromonospora sp. 4G55 | reverse complement strand
CCCGGCCGGGTCGCGTCGAGGGGCGGATGCGGCCCGCACCGGCACGGGCCGTACCCGTCCGGTCAGACCTGCAACCACAGCGCCGGCACGTTCGGCGGTTCCCAGCCCGGGATCGCGGTGTGCGCCTGCCGGCACCGGTAGGTCAGCCCGTTGTAGGTGACCTGGTCGCCGACCTGGTAGGCGCGACCCGCGGTCCAGGTGCCGCTGGGGGCGGGCGAGGTGGTGGGAGCCGGCGGCGTCGGGGTGGGCGAGCTGGTGGGGGTCGGCGTCGGGCTGGGTGCCGGACCACCGCCGCCGATCTGCACGTCCACGCAGGAGTAGAACGCGTTGGCGGTGTCGGCGATGTTCCAGACGGCGAGGATCTTCTGCCGGCCGGAGAAGCCGCCGAGGTTCACGGTGTGCGACACGGTGGCGCCGGGCTGCTGGCCGCCCCCGTTGAAGACGCCCACCCGGGTGCCGCCGATGAAGTACTCCCAGTTGCTGGTGGCGTGCCGGGCGGTGTTGACCCAGGTGAACGTCACCGAGCTGCCGACCGAGGTGGCCGGCCAGCCCCGGCTGTCGTCGTTCAGGACGGCGAACTGGGCGATGTTGGCGTGGCAGTTGCGCAGCCCCTTCGGGCCCTCCACGCTCTGCGGCTCGTACTTGATCTGCCCGCAGTCGGGCACCCGGTTCTGCGCGCAGAGCGCCTGGCGGCTGGGCGGTCCGGAGACGTAGCCGTGCGCCTGGGCGGGAGCGGCGACGGCGAGCGAGGACACGACGGCGCCCGCCGCCAGGACCGGGACGGTGACTCTTCGACGCATGATGACAACTCCTCGGCTTCGGCCTGCTGAAGGTGCCACCAACATAATTTAAACCTTGTTAACAGTAAAGACTCCTGTCAATAAAACCATCGACGCTCGTGAGCCTCCCGCCTCCGTTCAGAGCAGCAGCAGGCTGCCCTTCTCGTCGACCCGGTCGGCGGAGTCGTCGTCCAGCCAGACGCCCCCGCTGGCGAGGTACCGGAAGCGGTACTCGCCGGGGCCGAGCTTCACGGTCACCGTCCGGGTGCCGTCGCGGCGGGCGATCAGCTCGTGCCGGCCCGGCTCCCAGCCATTGAAGCAGCCGACGACGCTGACCGGACCGGGCGGGGTGTCCCGGGGCAGGCAGAAGGTGACCCGGGTCTGGTTGCCGAAGAGCTTGTTGCGCTTGATCACGTGATCCTCCGGGGTCGGGGCGGTTCACCAGGCCCAACGCGCGACACGCCGGGGGCGAAACGCCGTCCGGCCGGATCCACTCGCGGCATTTCGCCCCCAACAGCCCCGCCCTGGCGCACCCTGAAGTGACATGTCCTGATTCGGGGGGTTTTCGATCGTGGCTACCTGTGAGGTCTGCGGCAACGAGTACTGGATGGCGTTCGAGGTGCGCACGGTCAGCGGTGACACGCACACCTTCGACTGCTTTGAGTGCGCGGCGCAGAAGCTGGCGCCGATCTGCGAGCACTGTGAGGTCAAGATCCTCGGCCACGGCGTGGAGGTCGGCGGCCGGTTCTTCTGCTGCGCGCACTGCGCCCGCGCCGTGGAGGCCCAGGGCGCCGAGATCCGCGACGCGGTCGGCGCCCGCCCGGCCTGACCGCGCGCCCCGGCCCGCACCGGGCCGGGGCTCTCCCGGGTACGCGCCACGGCGCGGCCTACCATCGCGGGATGCCGCCGCAGACCACCCAGGTCCGGGTCGCCGCCTTCGCCGACCTGGCCGCTCGCACCTTCCACGACCTGCTCCGGCTGCGCATCGACGTGTTCGTGGTCGAGCAGCACTGCCCGTACCCGGAGCTGGACGGCCGGGACGTCGAGCCCGGCACCCGGCACCTCTGGCTGGAGCGCGACGGCGCCGTGCTGGCGTACCTGCGGATCCTGGCCGACCCGGACGGCTCGGCGCGGATCGGCCGGGTGGTGGTGGCGCCGGCGGCGCGCGGCGGCGGGCACGCCGGCCGGCTGATGACCGAGGCGCTGCGGCTGGTCGTGACCGGCCGTGCGTGCTGGAGGCGCAGTCCTACCTGGTCGACTTCTACACCCGGCACGGCTTCGCGGTGACCGGCCCGGAGTACGTCGAGGACGGCATCCCGCACGTCCCGATGCGCCGGCAGAGCCGACCCGGCCACCCGGGAGACATTGACGGATAGCGTTTTCCCGTGGGAGCCTGCGGGGCAGAGCCGTCGCGGGAGCCACGCAGGGGTTCGGGAGGGGGCAACTCCCGGCCGTCCGGGCGTCGTCGACCGACACTCCAGACCCCGGAGGCTCCATGTCCGTCCTGCTGCGCAGACGCCCCACCCCACTGGTGGCGGCGCTGCTCACCGTCGGCGCGATCGTCGCGCTGCTGCTCACCACCGCCCTGGCCCGGTCCGCCTCCGCCCACGGATCGGTGGTGGACCCGGCGTCGCGCAACTACGGCTGCTGGCAACGCTGGGGCAGCGACTTCCAGAACCCGAAGATGGCCACCGAGGACCCGATGTGCTGGCAGGCCTGGCAGGCCGACCCGAACGCCATGTGGAACTGGAACGGCCTGTTCCGCGAGGGCGTCGCCGGCAACCACCAGGGCGCCATCCCGGACGGCCAGTTGTGCAGCGCCGGGCACACCGCCAGCGGCCGCTACAACGCGCTCGACACGGTCGGCGCGTGGAAGACCGTGCCGACCACGACCAACTTCAGGATCAAGCTGTACGACCAGGCCAGTCACGGCGCCGACTACATCCGGGTGTACGTGACGAAGCAGGGCTTCAACGCCCTGACCAAGCCGCTGGCCTGGAGCGACCTGGAACTGGTCGGCCAGATCGGCAACACCCCGGCGGCCCAGTGGACCCCCGAGGCCCAGGGGGTGTCGATCCAGGTGCCGGCGAACGCGCCGGGACGCACCGGCCGGCACATCGTCTACACGATCTGGCAGGCCAGCCACCTGGACCAGTCGTACTACCTGTGCAGCGACGTCGACTTCGG
>NZ_JAEVHN010000720.1:0-2982 GCF_016803375.1 Micromonospora sp. 4G55 | reverse complement strand
GAGGGAACCGGGCCGAGCCCGGCTTCGGAGCAGCAGCGGGCCCACCGAGTCGGTAACAATGACCACGTGACCGACATCCCGCGCCGGGCCGTGTCCCGGACCGCCAAGCTCGCCGCTCTGCCGCTCGGCTTCGCCGGGCGGACCGTCCTCGGCATGGGTAAGCGCGTCACCGGGCTCGCCTCCGACGTCATCTCCGCCGAGATCCAGCAGCGCACCGCCGAGCAGCTCTTCAGCGTCCTCGGGCAGCTCAAGGGCGGCGCGATGAAGTTCGGTCAGGCGCTGTCGGTCTTCGAGGCGGCGCTGCCGGAGGAGATCGCCGCCCCCTACCGGCAGGCGTTGACCAAGCTCCAGGAGGCGGCCCCGCCGCTGCCCGCGGCGACCGTGCACAAGGTGCTCGCCGAGCAGCTCGGGCCGGACTGGCGGGACCGGTTCGTCGAGTTCAACGACACTCCGGCCGCCGCGGCGAGCATCGGGCAGGTGCACAAGGCGATCTGGCGGGACCCGGAGACCGGCGAGGCGCGGACCGCAGCCGTCAAGATCCAGTACCCGGGCGCCGGTGACGCTCTGCTCGCCGACCTCAAGCAGCTCTCCCGGCTGGGCGGGATGTTCCGGGCCATCCAGCCGGGTCTGGACGTCAAGCCGCTGCTGGTCGAGCTGCGGGAGCGGGTCACCGAGGAGCTGGACTACGAGCTGGAGGCCGAGTCGCAGCGGGCCTTCGCCGCCGCGTACGCCGACGACCCGGAGATCTTCATCCCGGCCGTGCTCTCCAGCTCGCCCCGGGTGCTGGTCACCGAGTGGATCGAGGGCACGCCGCTGGCGGACATCATCCGGGAGGGCACCGAGGAGCAGCGGGACGAGGCGGGCCGGCTGATGGCGACGCTGCACCTGTCCGCGCCGCCCCGGGCCGGCCTGCTGCACGCCGACCCGCACCCCGGCAACTTCCGGCTGCTGCCCGACGGCCGGCTCGGCGTGATCGACTTCGGCGCGGTGGCGCGGATGCCGGAGGGCACGCCGGAGCCGATCGGCCGGATCGCCGGGCTGGCGCTGCGCGGCGACGCGGACGGGGTGGTGGACGGCCTGCGGAAGGAGGGCTTCGTCAGCGCCACGGAGCCGATCGACGCCCACGCGGTGCTCGACTTCCTGCGGCCGATGCTGGAACCGATCGCCGCCGAGGAATTCCGGTTCAGCCGGGCCTGGCTGCGGTCCGAGGCGGCCCGCCTGGCCAGCCCGAAGTCGCCGACCTACCAGCTCAGCCGGCAGCTCAACCTGCCCCCGTCGTACCTGATGATCCACCGGGTGACGCTGGGTTCGATCGGGGTGCTGTGCCAGTTGGAGGCCAAGGCGCCGTACCGGGGGATCCTGGAACGCTGGCTGCCCGGCTTCGCGCCGGTGGCCTGACCGGACCGCGTACTCGGTAGGGATCTAGAGAGCGCCCAGGTCGCGAGCCGACTGGCTCCGGCTCTTCATCGCGACGGTACGGGCGGAACGGGCTGCCTCAGTGCTCGTGGTGGTACGACCGGCCTGAGGCCGGCGCATTCGGGCACGGGACAACGCTTCGTGGAGTAGTTGCATCTCGGTTCCGTTCGGGTAGTTCAGCAGCATCGGTTTCGGCTTTCTCGCGGCCGGTGTCGGACACCGGCGGGGTTGGAACGGGAAGTTGTCAGGCCGCCAGCCGGACCGCGTTGCGCGACGTGGCCACACCACTGGCCACCAGTCGCGCCTCGGCCTCGACCCGGAGCGCCGCGTCGCGGGCGAGGTCCTCCTTGCGCGGACGGCCACGGGGCCGCTTGCGCGGGACGACCGCGCCACGCTCGAAGATCTCGCCGCCCCAGACGCCCCACGGCTCCGCCCGCTCCACCGCACCGGCCAGGCACTCGACGCGCAGCGGGCAGTCCCCGCAGAGCGACTTGGCCAACTCCAGCTCGGCGGGCTGGTCGGAGAACCACAGGTCAGGGTCGAACTTCCGGCAGGGCAGGTTCGCCTCCATCTCGACGCTCACGTCGAGGGGGGCCAACGCCAGACTCATCGCCCGGTCACCTCTCTCTCACTTCGATCTCGTGGATCGCATTTCCGACGTACGGCGGGGCAAAAAAACTGAGGCCGCGGATCCCGGTGAGCGGGTTCCGCGGCCTCGAGGTGAGCCGGTGGTCTGGATTCAGACCGGTCTACCTCGAGGTGGAACGCCGCGGACATCCGTGCGCTTCTTGGCGACACCGATGCCCATGCCCGTGAAGCCACTGGTCCCCTCGACTCCGATCGGCGCGACGGTCAGGGTCAGCTCGGCCTGAGCCTGGACCTGGTGCACCTGCGGAACCGACGGTCGCGTGGCGGCAAGGGCCACCCGGACAGTCGACAGCGGAGCGCAGGCAGCTGGCATCGCCGCCGGACGCTCATAGGTGAAGATCTCCACGGGTGCCACCTCCCTCACGTTCCTCGTGCCGACTTGGTCTCCCACCCCGTGAGCAGCCGGAATGGCGCCGCTCCCGAGGTGTGTCATGAGGCTATTCCTCGCTCGGGGGCGAGGGCAAACGAATTTACGACGAGATTTCGAAAGTTTTCTCCGGCGCGATGTCGTCCACCGCCGCACCGTCCACCAGGGCCAGCACCGCCTCGCCGTAGAGGCCGAGCTTGCGGGGCCCGATCCCGGCGATGGCGATCAGCTCCTCGGTCCGCCCGGGACGCCGCTCGGCCAGCGCGGTCAGGGTGGCGTCGGTGAAGACGACGTACGCCGGGACCTTCTGCGCGCCGGCCACCCGGGCCCGCCAGTCCCGCAGCCGCTCGTACAGGTCCTCGTCGATGTCGGACGGGCAGGTCGGGCAGCGGCCCAGCTTGCGATCCGGGCCGGCGAGCAGGGTCGCTCCACAGATCCGGCAGGAGACGATCTGGGTGGCGGGCCGGCGCGCGGCGGTGCCGCTTCGCCACGCCGCCGCCGGCCCGCTCGCCACCCGCCGGACGCGGTCCACGCTGCGGCAGGAACCGGGA
>NZ_JAEVHN010000719.1:0-2993 GCF_016803375.1 Micromonospora sp. 4G55 | reverse complement strand
CGCCCGTCGACGCCCGCCCGCCTGCTGCGACGCTGGGGCTCCGGCCAGGTGGGGGCGGTCGGCCTGGTGCTCGGCGGCGCGCTGTCGGTGCACTTCGGCTCGGCGGTCGCCGCGCTGGTCTTCCCCCGGGCCGGGGTGGCCGGCACGGTCACGCTGCGGCTGACCATCGGCGCGCTGCTCATGCTGCTGGTGTGCCGGCCCCGGCTGCGGGGCTACGGCCGGGGCGACTGGGCGTCGGTGGTGCTGTTCGGGCTCGCCCTGGCCGGCATGAACTCGGTGTTCTACCAGGCGATCGAGCGGATCCCGCTGGGGCCGGCGGTGACCCTGGAGGTGCTCGGGCCGCTCACGCTGTCGGTGCTGACCGCCCACCGGTGGACCGCGTGGTGCTGGGCCGGTCTGGCGCTGGCCGGGGTGGCGCTGCTCGGCCAGGGCGGGTTCGACCGGCTGAACCCGGTCGGCGCCGGCCTGGCGCTGGGCGCGGGGGCGCTCTGGGCGGCGTACATCGTCTGCTCGGCCCGGGTCGGCGGCCGATTTCCCCGGGCCGACGGGCTGGCCCTGGCCATGACGGTCGCGGCCCTGCTCACCCTGCCGTTCGGGCTGGCCGACGCCGGGGCGCGGCTGTGGCACCCGGCCGTGCTGGCGCTCGGCGCCGGGCTGGCGCTGCTCGCCTCGGTGCTGCCCTACACCCTCGAACTGCTGGCGCTGCGTCGGCTGGCCACCTCGACCTTCGCGGTGCTGATGAGCCTCGGCCCGGCGCTCGCCGCGCTCGCCGGCTGGCTGGTCCTCGGGCAGGACCTGCACCTGACGGAGGTGCTCGCCATCGCCCTGGTGGTCGCCGCCAGCATCGGAGCCGTACGGGCCGGCACGCCGCGCACCGCCGAGCGACCGGAGCACCCCGACGCCGCACCGGCGGGACCGGCGGCCACCGGCACGAACGACCAGCTCAGCGCAGCAACCGCACCGCCCCCGGCACGGCGGTGATCCGCACCGGCAGGTCGAGGGAGCGTTCCCCGTCGGCGTACGTGGTGATGCCCTCGGCGGCCAGCTCCACCGTGCGGGCCCGGTAGCTGCGCACCAGCGGGTGCGTCACGTGGGTGCCCTGGTAGATGCGCGGCTTGACCCGCATCAGGGTCCGCCGGTCGAACCGCCCGCCGACCACCACGTCCAGCAGCCCGTCGGTGGGGTCGGCGTCGGGGCAGATCCGCATCCCGCCGCCGTAGCTGGCGCCGTTGCCGACCGCCACCAGCACCGCGTCCAGCTCGTGCACCTCGCCGTCCAGGCGCAGCGTGTAGCGGCGCGGGCGCAGCCGGGCCAGCTCGATCAGGATCGCCAGGTCGTAGCGGCGGGGACCGCGCGGCCAGCGCATCCGGTTGGCCCGCTCGTTGACGATCGCGTCGAAGCCCGCCGCGAGCACCGCCCCGTACCAGCGGTCGCCGCCGTCCGCCCCGGTCATCCGGGCCAGGTCGACCGGCCGGGTGCGCCCCTCGCGCAGCGCGGCGGCGATCACCCCGACGGCGTCCAGCGGGTCGGCCGGGAAGCCGCTGTCGGCCGCGAAGTCGTTGCCGGTGCCGGCCGGGACCGCGCCGAACGGCACCGCCGTACCGGCGACCGCCTGCAACGCCCGGTGGACCGTGCCGTCGCCACCGACTGCGATCAGGGCACCCGCGCCGTCGGCGACCGCGGCGTGGCACGCCGCCTCCGCCTCGGCCGGGGTACCCGCCTCCAGCAGTTCGACCGGGCGGCCGGCGGTGGCCAGCCGCTCCAGCAGTGCGGGCAGCAGGCCACGGTGCCGACCCCGGCCCGCGGTGGGGTTGGCGAGCACGGCCACGGGGCCGGTCGAGGAGTGATCGTCTGCGGTCACGGCGAGCACCGTACGGTACGGCGGACGCGCCCACCAGGGGCGGCGTCGTCACCGGCGGTAGTCGGGGTCAGAAGGTGATGCGGACCTTCAGCGCGGTGCGCTCGTCCATCGCCCGGTAGCCGTCGGGCACCCCGTCGAGGGTGACGGTCCGGTCGAAGACCGGCGACGGGTCGATGGTGCCGTCGAGCACGTCGGCGAGCAGCTCCGGGATGTAGGTGCGGGCCGGGGCGACCCCGCCGCCGAGGGCGACGTTGCGGCCGAACATCTGGCGGATGTCCACGCCGGCGCTGCCGCCGTGCGGCACCCCGACGTAGCCGACCGCGCCACCGTCGCGGGCGATGGAGATCGCCGTACGCATGGACTCCTCGGTGCCGACGGCCTCCAGCACGGCGTGCGCGCCCTGGCCCTTGGTCAGCTCCCGGACGGCGGCGACCGCCGCGTCGCCGCGCTCGGCGACCACGTCGGTGGCGCCGAACGCCCGGGCGATGTCGGTGCGGGCGGTGTGCCGGCCCAGCGCGATGATCTGCTCGGCGCCGAGCCGCCGGGCGGCCAGCACCCCGCAGAGCCCCACCGCGCCGTCGCCGACGACCGCGACGGTGGCGCCGGGGCGGACCCTGGCGGCGAGCGCCGCGTGGTGGCCGGTGGACATCACGTCCGACAGCGCCAGCAGCGCGGTGAGCAGCCGCTCGTCGCCGGCGGCCTCGGCGGGGAGCCGCACCAGCGTGCCGTCGGCGTACGGGACGCGGACGGCCTCGCCCTGCCCGCCGTCGGAGCCGGGCTCGCCCCAGAACCCGCCGTGCGGGCAGGAGGTGGGCAGGCCCTCGCGGCAGAAGTCGCAGACCCCGTCGGACCAGACGAACGGGGCCACCACCAGGTCACCGACGCGCACCGAGGTCACCTCGGCGCCGGTGGCCTCCACCACGCCCAGGAACTCGTGGCCGATGCGCTGCCCCGGCTGGCGGCTGGCCACCCCCCGGTACGCCCACAGGTCGCTGCCGCAGATGCAGGCGGTGACCACCCGGACGACCGCGTCGGTCGGGTGGCGCACGGCGGCGTCGGGGACCTCCTCGACGCGGATGTCGTTCGGGCCGTAGATCACGGTGGCGCGCATGTGACCGTCCTTCGCAGGGAT
>NZ_JAEVHN010000718.1:0-2993 GCF_016803375.1 Micromonospora sp. 4G55 | reverse complement strand
CCGCAAGATCCGCCCACTTTTCACGGAAAGCGGGGCTATGGCGCGTTCCATAGCCCCGCTTTCCGCGAAAGTGCGTGCGCGGCGGGGCGCGGGGACCGGGGCGCGGCGACCGGGAGGCGAGATGGGGACGCCCCGGAGCGGTTGCTCCGGGGCCCGTTCGTGGGCGGGGTCCTGCCGTCAGGCGGCGGGGACCTCGGCGGTGGTGCGGATGCGGTCCAGGGCCGGCGCGCTGACCGGCGAGGACGCGGTCAGGTACGCCACGAAGGCATCCAGGTCGATCATGCCGGTGACCTGGTTGGTGCCGCTCTTGAGCGCGGTGAACCCGTCACCGCCACCGGCCAGGAAGTTGTTCACCGTCACCCGGTAGGTGCCGGCGTCGGTGACCGTCACGCCGCCGAGGGTGAGGCTGCCCCGGACGACCCGGGTACCGGCGCACGGGTCGGCGGTGGTGCCGGTGGTGCCGTTCACGTCGACCGTGTAGCGGACCGTCGAGGACGGGTAGAGCGTCCGGCCGACGACGAACTGCTGCTCCAGCACGCAGTAGAGCTGCGCGCCGGTGAGGTCGAGCGTGACCAGGTTGTT
The DNA here is from genome assembly GCF_016803375.1 of Micromonospora sp. 4G55. Lineage (NCBI taxonomy): Bacteria > Bacillati > Actinomycetota > Actinomycetes > Micromonosporales > Micromonosporaceae > Micromonospora > Micromonospora sp. 4G55. The sequence goes on along the minus strand of NZ_JAEVHN010000718.1, from coordinate 2,411 downwards.
GGCGAACGGCTGGACCGTGAACGCCTCCTCGTAGGTGACCTGGCCGGCGTCGAGGTCGGCGCGGACACCACCGGGGTTCATGAACGCGCCGAGCGCGCCCTGCTCGTTGTCGGTCGCCGCGAACTGCGCGTCGGCGATCACGTTGCCGAGCGGGGACTCGCCCTTGGCCGTACCGAACAGGGTCTCCTGCACGCGGTTCAGCGGCTCGGCGGTCTCGCCGACGACCTTGGTGGCGACCGGGCCGAGCGCCGTCTTGTAGCGGGTGATCAGCTCGGTCTGCGCCGCGTCCTTGGTGACGTCCCGGGTGACCACGACGTTGTTGGCCTTGGCGGTCAGCACGTCGCCGGTCTTCCGGTCGATCTGCAGGTCGATGTCGGTGACCAGGCGACCGAACGAGCTGGCGCTGGTGACCAGCTTGCCGTTGATCTCGCAGTTGTACGCCTGGTGGGTGTGCCCGCTGACCACCACGTCGATCGACGGGTCCATCCGGTTGGCGATGTCGACGATCGGGCCGGTGAAGCCCTTGCAGTCGTTGATGCCGCCGGTGGCGTCCTGCTGACCGCCCTCGTGCAGCAGCACGACGATGGTCTGCACGCCCTGCGAGCGCAGGATGCGGGCGTACTTGTTGGCGGTCTCCGCCTCGTCGCTGAAGGTGAGGCCGGCGACGCCCTCCTGCGAGACGATCTGCGGGGTGCCCTCCAGGGTCATCCCGATGAAGCCGACCTTGACGCCGTCGACCTTCTTGACCGCGTACGGCGGCAGCAGCGGCTGGCCGGTCGCGGTCTTGAACGCGTTGGCGGAGAGGTACTGGAAGCCGGCGCCCGTGTACGGGGTGCCGTCCGCGCAGCCGTCGACCGGGTGGCAGCCGCCGTTCTGGATGCGCAGCAGCTCGTTGGCGCCCTCGTCGAACTCGTGGTTGCCGACGCTGGCGAAGTCCAGCCCGGCCATGGTGAGCGACTCGATGGTCGGCTCGTCGTGGAACGCGGCGGAGAGCAGCGGGGAGGCGCCGATCAGGTCACCGGCGGCGACCGTGATGGTGCGCTCCCGCTCCTCCTCGGTGGCGCCGCGCAGGGCGGCGAGCTGGGTGGCGAGGTATTCGGCGCCACCCGCGGGCTGGCCGGCGATGGTGCCGCTGGAGCCGGTCGGCGGTTCGAGGTTGCCGTGGAAGTCGTTGAGGGCGAGCAGCTTGACGTCGACCGGCTTGGGGCCGGCCTCGGCCTGGCTCGGGTTGACGGCGACCGTGCTCAGCGCGGCCGCGGCGAGTGCGGTCAGGCCGATGGCGGCCCGACGCATCCCGGGGACGGACATGGAACTCCTCGTGAGGTTCGGCGTTGGACGCGGCACGGGCGATGGTTCGCCCGGCCACCCTGATCCGTGCCGTGACAGGGGTCGATCGCGGATGGCGGCGGTCGGGGGTCGCCGCTCCGTCAGGGACAGCCTCTCATCTACGCCACCGCCGGTCGACTGGGGAAGTCGAACAGACCTGCGGATACGTGAGGTGACCCGGCCTGGACGTTCGGACCATTCCGACATGACGGGTAGGTGAGAGCAGTCCGGCGGTTGGCGTCGGATTCGCGTCGGTGGCACCGACCAGGATGGGAGACGACGACGAGGAGAGGATCCATGGATGACTGACGCGACCCTGGCGGTGGGCACGGTGCGCTCCGCCGACGGCACGACCATCGCGTACGAGCGCAGCGGCGACGGGCCGGCAATCGTGCTGGTGGGCGGCGCGTTCAACGACCGGACCACCACTCGCGCGGTGGCCGCCGCGCTGGCGGCGGACTTCACCGTGTTCGGGTACGACCGGCGCGGGCGGGGCGACAGTGGCGACACCGCCCCGTACACGGTGCAGCGGGAGATCGAGGACCTGGCCGCGCTGATCGGGGCGGCCGGTGGTGCGGCGTACCTCTACGGGATCTCGTCCGGCGCGATCCTCGCCGCCCTGGCGACCGCCGCCGGCTCCCGGTCGCCGGGCTGGCCCTCTTCGAGCCGCCGTTCCGGGTCGGGCCGCACGACGGGTCGGGCGCGGCGCTCGCGCCCCGGCTGGCCGAGCTGGTGACGGCGGGCCGGCGGGGCGACGCGGTCGAGTGCTTCCTGCGCGACGCGGTGGGCCTCCCCGACGAGCAGGTACGCGGCATGCGTGACCAGCCGATGTGGCCCTGGCTGGAGATGATGGCCCCGTCCCTGGTCCACGACGCCACCGTCAGCGGGGACGGCACTCTTCCCGCCGATCGGCTCGCCAGCATCACCGCGCCGACGGTGGTGCTGGACAGCACGGGCAGCCCGCAGTGGCTGCGCGACGCCACGGGCGCGACCGCCGAGGCGGTGCCGGGTGCCCGGCGGGTGAGCCTGGACGGCGGTTTCCACGAGGTGCCTGCCGACCGGCTCGCCGCCGAGCTGCGCCGCCT
>NZ_JAEVHN010000717.1:0-3002 GCF_016803375.1 Micromonospora sp. 4G55 | reverse complement strand
ACCATCGGTCGGCCGCTGCCCGGCGTCGGGGTCTGGGTGCTTCGACGAGCGGCTGCGGACCGGTGCCGCCGGGCGTGGCCGGGGGAGCTCTGCGTCAGGCGGGCCGCAGCTCGACCGACGGGTACCTCGGCGACCCGGAGAGCACCGCGCGCCGGTTCGTGCCGGTGGCCCTGCCGTCCGGCCGCACCGAACGGGTGTACCGCACCGGCGACCGGGTCCGCTTCGACGCCGACCTCCGGCTGCGCTACCTCGGCCGGCTGGACGACCAGGTGAAGATCCACGGCTTCCGGGTGGAGCCGGGCGAGGTTACCGCGGTCCTGCGCGCGCACCCGGAGGTCGCCGACGCCGCCGTGGTGGCCCGCGACGACGACGGGCACGGCGACCGGCTCGTCGCCTACGTCCGGCCGGGCGGCGCCGCCGTGGCCGTCGACGTCGAGCGGGTCGCCGGGATCAACCGGCACGAGACCCGCTACCTGTACGACGAGATCTTCGTCCAGCAGGTCTACCTGCGCGACGGCATCGTGCTGCGGCCCGGGGCGACCGTCCTCGACGTGGGCGCGAACATCGGCATGTTCTCGCTCTTCGTGCACACCGTCTGCCCGGACGCGACGATCCACGCGTTCGAGCCGGTGCCGTCGGTGGCCGACGTGCTGCGGCGCAACGTCGCCGAGTTCGGCGTACCGGCCACGGTGCACGGGTTCGGGTTGTCCCGGGCGGCCGGGGAGGTGTCCTTCACCTACTACCCGGGCTACTCGATGATGTCCGGCCACGCCGCGTACGCGGACCCGGACGCCGAGGTGGCGGTGATCAAGCGGTACCTCGCCAACGAGCGGGACGCCGGCGCGGACGAGCGGGACGTCCTGCTCGACCGGGCCGACGAACTGCTCGCGGAACGCTTCGCCGGACGGGAGCTCACCGTGCCGGTCCGGCCGCTGTCGGCCGTCCTCGACGAGCTCGCCCCGGACCGGATCGACCTGCTGAAGATCGACGTGCAGCGCGCCGAGGCGGACGTGCTCGCCGGGCTGGAGGACCGGCACTGGCCGCTGGTGGCGCAGGTCGCCATGGAGGTGCACGACGCGGCCGGCACCGACACCGAGGGCCGGCTGGACGAACTGACCCGCCTGCTCACCGAGCGGGGCTTCGACGTCGTCACCCGACAGGACGACCTGCTCGCCGGCACCGACCGGCACACCCTGCACGCCGTGCGTCCCGAGTACGCCGCCGATCCGCGCCCGGCGGTGGTGGTCCCGGCGGGGCCGGCGGCCGGCCCGCTGGAGGAGCGCCTGACCGGCTGGCTGGCCGACCGGCTCCCGGCCCACCTGGTCCCGGCCGCGGTGGTGCTCCTCGACGCGCTGCCGCTGACCCGCAACGGCAAACTCGACCGGGCGGCGCTGCCCGCGCCCCGCCTCGACCGGCCCCGCGACAGCGCGGCGGTGGCACCTGCCGGCCGGGCCGAGGAGATCCTGGTCGAGGCGTGGCGCGAGGTCCTCGGGGTGGCCACCGTCGGCGTGACCGACAGCTTCTTCGCCCTCGGCGGCGACTCCATCCGCAGCATCCAGATGCAGGTGGCGGCGAACCGGCGGGGGCTGTCCTTCCGACTCAGCGACATCTTCACGTACCAGTCGATCCGCGAGCTGGTCACGCACGGGGAGATCACTCTGGACGGGGCCCCGCCGGTCGCGGAGGCCAGGCCGGCCGGGCGGTTCGCGCTGGTCGCCGCCGCCGACCGGGAGCTGCTGCCCGCCGGGATCGCCGACGCGTACCCGATGACCGCCCTTCAGCAGGGCATGGTCTACCACTGCGAGCTGACCGGCGACCCGGCGATGTACCACAACGTCACCGCACACCGGATCGCCGCGCCGCTGGACGCGGTGGCGCTGCGGCGCGCGCTGGCCGCTCTGGTGGCCGCCCACCCGGTGCTGCGCACCGGGTTCGCGCTGGGCGCGTACTCCGAGCCGTTGCAGCTCGTGCACGCGGACGTGCCGGTCGACGTGCCGGTGACCGACCTGGCCGACGCCGACCCGCAGACCCGCCGGGCGCGGGTCGACGACCTGGTGGCGCAGGAGCGGGTACGCCCCTTCGACTGGGACCGCCCGCCGCTGCTGCGGCTGCACGCCGTCCGGGAGGACGCCGACGCGTTCACCCTGATCGTCGCCGAGTGCCACGCCATCCTCGACGGCTGGAGCCTGCACCTGTTCCTCACCGACCTGCTCGCCGCGTACGACCGGGAACGGGCCGGCACGGCCGGCCGGGCCGACGCGGGCCTGCCGTTCTCCGAGTACGTGGCGGCCGAGCGGCAGGCCCTGGCCGACCCGGTCACCCGCCGGTTCTGGCTGGACGGCCCCGGCGCGGTGCCACCGCTGCTGCTCGGCGGAGCGGACCCGCGGACCACCACCACCCAGCGGGTGCCGCTGCCGGCCGACACGACCGACGTGGTCAGCGCGGCGGCCCGGACCGCCGGGGTACCGGTCAAGTCCTGGCTGCTCGCCGTCCACCTGCGGCTGATCGGCGAGCTTGCCGGCCGGAACGACGTGGTCAGCGGCCTGGTGGTCGGCGGCCGGCCGGAGGGCGAGGGCAGCGACGCCACCCTCGGGCTGTTCCTCAACACCCTGCCCGTGAGCGTGCAGCTGGGCACCCGGTCGGTGGCCGAGCTCGCCACCGAGGTGTGGCGGGCGGAGCGGGAGCTGATGGGGCACCACCGCTTCCCGCTCGCCGAGATCGTCCGGGCCGGTGCCGCCGGCCCCCGCTTCGACCACTTCTTCAACTGGACCCACTTCCCGAGCCGGCCGGCCGGTGGCGGCAGCCGCATCGTGGACAGTCGGGGCATCACCGTGGACGTGGCGTTCAGCTTCGCCGTCGACGCCGAACTGGACGCCGACACCGGCCGCCTCGCCCTCACCGTCCAGTACGACCACCGGCACGTCGCCGGGGACCGGGTGGACACCTTCGCCTACGGCTTCCGCCGGCTGCTGGCGGCCGACCCGACCGCGCCGCTGCCGGCG
>NZ_JAEVHN010000716.1:0-3016 GCF_016803375.1 Micromonospora sp. 4G55 | reverse complement strand
CTGCACGAGACCGCGTTCGGCGTCGAGGCGCCGATCACGGTCGACACCGCGGTGCTCTGCACCACCTGCGCCGGCGCCGGCACCGCCGCCGGCACCCACCTGGCCACCTGCGAGGCGTGCGGCGGCCGGGGCGAGGTGCAGTCGGTGCAGCGCACCTTCCTCGGCCAGGTGGTCTCCGCCCGCCCCTGCACCGTCTGCCAGGGGTACGGCACCACCATCCCGCACCCCTGCCCGACCTGCGCCGGCGACGGCCGGGTGCGCACCCGCCGCTCGCTGACCGTCAAGATCCCCGCCGGGGTCGAGGACGGCATGCGGATCCGGCTCGCCCAGCAGGGTGAGGTGGGCCCGGGTGGCGGCACCGCCGGCGACCTCTACGTGGAGATCCACGAGCGGCCGCACGACGTGTACTCCCGCAAGGGCGACGACCTGCACTGCCGGGTCACCGTGCCGATGACCGCCGCCGCGCTCGGCACCCGGCTGACCATCAAGACGCTGGACAGCGAGGAGACGGTCGACGTCAAGACCGGCACCCAGCCGGGCAGCACGCTGCGGCTGCGCGCCCGGGGCGTGCCGCACCTGCGCGGCACCGGCCGGGGTGACCTCTACGTCCACCTCGACGTGCGGACCCCGACGAAGCTCGACGCCGACCAGGAGAAGATGCTGCGCGACTTCGCCAAGACCCGGGGCGAGGAGGTCGCCGAGCTGAGCAAGCAGGGCGGCTTCTTCTCCCGGATGCGCGACGCCTTCAACGGGCACGCCTGAGGTGTCCGCGCCGCTGTTCCTGGTCGAGGCGCTGCCCACCGGCGACACGCTGACCCTGGACGGTCCGGAGGGCCACCACGCGGCCACCGTGCAGCGGCTGCGCGTCGGCGAGGAGCTGCTGCTGGCCGACGGCCGGGGCGGCACGGCCGCCGCCGTGGTCACCACCGTCGGCCGGGCACCCTCGACGTGCGGGTCACCTCCCGGGGGTACGCCGACGCGCCGGTGCCCCGGATCGTGGTGGTGCAGGGCATCGCCAAGGGGGACCGGGGCGAGTTGGCCGTGCAGGCGATGACCGAGGTCGGGGTGGACGAGATCGTGCCCTGGGCGGCGTCCCGCTCGGTGACCCAGTGGCGCGGCGACCGGGGCGTACGGGCCCGGGACAAGTGGGTGGCGACCGCCCGGGAGGCGGCCAAGCAGGCCCGCCGGCCCTGGCTGCCGGTGGTGGCCGGCGCCCCGGACGAGTCCACCGGGACCGTGGTGCGGCGGATCGCCGGCGCCGGTGCCGCGTTCGTGCTGCACGAGGAGGCCGAGGAGCGGCTGACCACCGCCGAGCTGCCCGGCACCGGCGAGATCGTGCTGGTGGTCGGCCCGGAGGGCGGCATCGCCCCGGTCGAGCTGACCGCCTTCGCCGACGCCGGCGCCCGCCCGGTGCGGCTCGGTCCGTCGGTGCTGCGCACCTCCACGGCCGGGGTGGCCGCGCTGAGCGTGCTGGCCACCCGCCTCGGCCGCTGGTAGGCGGTCCTTCAGCGGGCGCTCACGCCCCGGCCTCGGCGCCTGCCGAGCTGGGGCGCCGGACCCTTCGAGGACTTGCGCGACCGGGCCCTGCGCGGGTGTTCACGACACCGCCCGGTTGCGCTGCCGCCCCCACCCCGACGCTTGACCTCGAAGAGCAGGGGCCGTCCCCTCGATGTCCCAGCGAGCGATATGCCTGTGGGTCATATTTATGCCTCATAGGCATATCGCACACCAGGAACACGTCCCCTGGCGGCGGTCACCCGCCGGGGAAGGTCTGGGCGGGTGACGTGTCGGCGCGCCGGTCAGGTCCGCAGGTATGACGCGCCGTTGAGGTCGACGATGGTGCCGGAGGCCCACTGCGCCTCGGGGCTGGCCAGCCAGTGCACGGCGGCGGCGATCTCCTCGGGGCGGGCCACCCGGCCGAACGGGCTCTGCGCCCGGATCGCGTCGCCCTGCTCGCCGGTCAGGTGCTCCGTGGTCATGTCGGTCGCCACGAACCCCGGGGCGACGTGGCGATCGCGATGCCGTACGGCGCGAGCGCGACGGCGAGGGACTGCCCGAGCGCGTTCAGACCGGCCTTGCTGGCGCCGTACGCGGGCTGGTCCGGCTCGCCCCGGAACGCGCCCCGCGACGACACGTTCACCACCCGGCCACCGCGCTCCCGCATGTGCTGGGCGGCGCACCAGGTGACGTTGCCCGCCCCGGTCAGGTTGGTCTCCAGCACCCGCCGCCACTGCCGCTGCCACTGCTCGTACGTGGCGCCGAAGACCGGGTGCGGGGCGTCCCGCTCGCCGTACACGCCGGCGTTGTTGACCAGCACGTCGAGCCCCCCCGAGCCGGGCGGCGGCGTCGTCCACCATGGTCTTGACCGCCGCCGGGTCGGTGAGGTCCGCGCGGACCACCACGTGGCCGTCGCCGGGCAGTTCGGCGCGGAGCGCCTCGGCCAGCTCGGCCGAGTCCCGATGGTGGATCGCCACCCGGTCCCCGTCCGCCGCGAACGCCCGTGCCACGGCGCGGCCGATGCCGCGCGACGCCCCCGTCACCAGTACCGCTCGTGAAGTCACGCGGCACATCATGCCCGAGGCGCGCGGCACGCCTTACCATGCCCCGATGGGATCCGACTGCCTGTTCTGCCGCATCGCCGCCGGGGAGATCCCGGCCACCATCGTCCGGGAAACCGACACCACCCTCGCCTTCCGCGATCTCGACCCGAAGGCGCCGGTGCACGTGCTGGTCATCCCGAAGGAGCACTACGCCGACGTGGCCACGCTGGGACAGGGCGACCCCAAGCTCGCCGGCGACCTGCTCGCCACGGCGGCGGCGGTGGCGGAGGACGAAGGGCTGCTCGGGGACGGCTTCCGGCTGATGTTCAACACCGGCACGTACGGCGGCCAGGAGCTCTTCCACGTGCACGCGCACCTGCTCGGCGGCGCGCCGCTCGGCCCGATGCTGGCCCGGAACGTCGCGTGACGGCTGCGCACGACCGGCTGGCCCGGATGGTGCGCCGGGTGCAGGCGCA
>NZ_JAEVHN010000715.1:0-3021 GCF_016803375.1 Micromonospora sp. 4G55 | reverse complement strand
CTCACGGCCTTCGGTCCTTCCCGTTGCGCGGTGGCCGGGAGTAGCGTCGCCAGGCGATGACCAATGTCTGGCACCTCACCGTGCGCCTGTACGTCGATCGACCCGACCGTGACGAAGCGGTCACCGGACGGCAAACGCGCCCTGTAAGGAGCCTCACGGCCTTCGGTCCTTCCCGTTGCGCGGTGGCCGGGAGTAGCGTCGCCAGGCGATGACCAATGTCTGGCACCTCACCGTGCGCCTGTACGTCGATCTCCGACTGCAGGCCAGCGGCGTCTGTCCGGCGCGGCCCGCTCTCTGACGCCGCCCGTACCGACCTCCGACAGACCTTGGACGCATCCTCATGGCTTCCGCCCTGCGCAAGATTCCCTTTTCCGCACAGATCCTGCTCGGCCTCGTCCTCGGCGTGGCGCTGGGCTTCCTCGCCCGCGCCAATGACCTGAGCTGGCTGGCCAGCACCCTCGACACCGTCGGCGGCCTCTTCGTCCAGCTGCTCAAGCTGGCCGTCCCGCCGCTGGTCTTCACCGCCATCGTGGTCAGCGTGGTCAGCCTGCGCGGCGTGGCCAACGCCGCCCGGCTGGCCCTCAAGACGCTGCTCTGGTTCGGCGCCACCGCGCTGATCGCGGTCGGTATCGGCATCGGCCTCGGCCTGCTGACCGACCCGGGTCGCGGCGTCTCGCTCGACATCGGCGCGGCGAGCGCCCCGAAGAAGACCGGCTCCTGGACCGACTTCCTCACCGGCATCGTGCCGACCAACCCGGTCGGCGCGTTCGTCGAGGGCAACGTGCTCCAGATCGTCTTCCTCGCCCTGGTGGTGGGTGCCGCCGCGCTGCTCGTCGGCCAGGCCGCCGAACCGTTCGTGGCGCTCAACCGCTCGCTGCTGGAGATCGTGCAGAAGGCGCTCTGGTGGGTGATCCGGCTCGCCCCGATCGGCACCCTCGGCCTGATCGGCAACGCCGTCGCCTCGTACGGCTGGGACCTGATCGCCCCGCTCGCGAAGTTCACCACCGCCGTCTACGTCGGCTGCGCGATCGTGCTGTTCGTGGTCTACCCGCTGCTGCTGGTGGCGGCCGGCCGGCTCAACCCGCTGCGCTTCTTCGCCGGCGCCTGGCCCGCCATCGAGCTGGCCTTCGTCTCCCGCTCCTCGGTGGGCACCATGCCGGTGACCCAGCGTTCCGTTGAGCGCCTCGGCGTCCCCCGCGAGTACGCCTCGTTCGCGGTGCCGTTCGGCGCCACCACGAAGATGGACGGCTGCGCCGCGATCTACCCGGCCCTGGCGGCGATCTTCGTCGCGCAGGTCTTCGGGGTGGACCTGGGCGTCACCGACTACCTGCTGATCGCCTTCGTCTCGGTGGTCGGCTCGGCGGCCACCGCCGGCCTGACCGGCGCGATCGTGATGCTCACCCTGACCCTGAGCACGCTGGGCCTGCCGCTGGCCGGCGCCGGTCTGCTGCTGGCCATCGACCCGATCCTGGACATGATCCGCACCGCCACCAACGTGGCCGGGCAGGCGCTGGTGCCGACCATCGTCGCCGCGCGGGAGGGCACCCTGGACCGGGCCGCGTACGACTCCGCCGGCCGGCGTGACCTGGTCGACGCCGACGAGCAGCGACCGGCCCGCTCCGACGAGCTGGCGCCGGTTCCCGCCTGAGTCGCCCTTCGGGTGCGTTTCCGGTCGCTCCGGTGACCGGAACGCACCGAACCACGTGGACGGCCGCCGCATCCAGCGGACGTCGGCTCCGCACGCACCACCGGTCGCGCCGGCCTTCCCCGGCGGGTCGTGTCCGTCGCCTCTCCCGGAGGATCACCTCATGAGTGCCCTGTTCACCCCGCTGACCCTGCGCGCGGTCACCCTGCCCAACCGGGTCGCCCTCGCCTCGATGTGCCAGTACAGCGCCGGCCCGGACGGCCTGCCCACCGACTGGCACCGGATCCACCTCGGCTCCCGGGCCGTCGGCGGCGCCGGCCTGATCCTCACCGAGGCCACCGCCGTCGTGCCCGAGGGGCGGATCAGCCCGCAGGACACCGGCCTCTGGTCCGACGCGCACGTCGACGCCTGGCGTCCGATCACCGGGTTCGTCGCCGCCCAGGGCGCGGTGCCGGCGGTGCAGCTCGCGCACGCCGGGTTCAAGGCGTCGACTACCGGCCGTGGGCCGAGCGACGCGGCGGCGTGCCGGGACGCCGAGGGCGGCTGGACCCCGGTCGGCCCCGGCGCCGAGCCGTTCCTCCCCGACTACCGCGAGCCGACGGCGCTCGACGAGGCCGGGATCGCCCCGCGTGGTGTCCGCCTTCGCCACCGCCGCCGGCCGGGCGGTGGACGCCGGCTTCGGCGCGGTGGAGATCCACGCCGCGCACGGCTACCTGCTGCACGAGTTCCTGTCCCCGCTGACCAACCACCGCACCGACGGCTACGGCGGCGACCGGACCGCCCGGATGCGGCTCACCCTGGAGGTGGCTCGCGCGGTGCGCGCCGCCGTCGGCGAGCGGATGCCGGTGCTGACCCGGATCTCGGCCACCGACTGGATCGAGGGCGGCTGGACCGTCGAGGACAGCGTCGTGCTCGCCGGTGAACTCGCCGCCGCCGGGGTCGACCTGGTCGACGCCTCCTCCGGCGGCGCGGCGGCCCGGGCCAGCATCCCGGTCGGGCCCGGCTACCAGGTGCCCCTCGCCGCGCGGATCCGCCGCGAGGCCGGGGTGCTCACCGGCGCGGTCGGCCTGATCGTCGAGCCGGAGCAGGCCGAGCAGATCGTTGCCGGCGGCGAGGCCGACCTGGTGCTGCTCGGCCGGGAACTGCTCCGGGACCCGTACTGGCCGCGCCGCGCCGCCGCCAAGCTCGGCGCCCACCCCGGCTGGCCCGACCAGTACGCCCGCGCCTTCTGATCGTCGAGCCGGAGCAGGCCGAGCAGATCGTTGCCGGCGGCGAGGCGACCTGGTGCTGCTCGGCCGGGAACTGCTCCGGGACCCGTACTGGCCGCGCCGCGCCGCCGCCAAGCTCGGCGCCCACCCCGGCTGGCCCGACCAGTA
>NZ_JAEVHN010000714.1:0-3023 GCF_016803375.1 Micromonospora sp. 4G55 | reverse complement strand
TACGCCGGCCAGCTCCGACTTCAGCTCGGTGGCGTACGTGACCAGGCCGCCCCGGTAGACCCCGCTGACCCCGGCGATCTCCACGATCGAGGCGGAGAGCAGCCCACCGGTCAGGGACTCGACGGTGGCCAGCGTCTCGTGCCGCTCGTGCAGGCTGTGCACCACGGCCGCCGCCGGACTCCCGGCGGGCCGCTCGTTGTTCGCATCCGTCCCCATGTCCCGCTTCCCTTCCCCGCCTGCCGACGCCTACTCATCCTGCGCCCGGCGGCGCCGGGCGCAGCGCTCTTGCGGCGACACGCCGGCGCGCGCCCCGGCGACCGCGGGTCGATAGGGGTGCGCCTCAGCGGGCGGGGCGGCGCAGACGCAGCGCCTGGGCGACGTAGTCGAAGCCGGTGACCACGGTCACCACCACGGCGGCGGCCATGATCCACGGGCCGACGGCGGCGAAGCCGGCCGGCATCGGCCAGAGGTACCAGGTGATCGCAAGGATCTGGAGGGCCGTCTTGATCTTGCCGCCCCGGCTGGCCGCGATCACGCCGCGCCGGATCACCCAGAAGCGCAGGGCGGTGACGCCCCACTCCCGCACCAGGATCACCGCCGTCACCCACCAGGGCAGCCGGTCGTACCAGGAGAGCAGCACCAGGGCGGCGCCGGTGAGCGCCTTGTCGGCGATCGGGTCGGCGACCTTGCCGACCGAGGTGACGAGCTTGAACCGGCGGGCGATCCAGCCGTCGACCAGGTCGGTCGCCGAGGCGAGCACGAAGATCAGACAGGCGGCCATCTGCCAGCCGGCGTGGGTCGTCCCCGAGACGATCACCGACGCCGCGAAGACCGGCACCAGCACCAGCCGCAGGGCGGTCAGCGCGTTGGCCGCGTTGAGCACCGGCACCCGGGCGACCACCGGCGCCGACTCCGTCGCCCCGGTCACGGCCGTGCCCCGCTCGGGCCGCCGGGGCGTACCAGGCACCGCACCACGTGGCTCCCCCGCTTCCTCCGGACCCGCCGTCACCGTTCCGCGCCGGGCGCCGCCGAGATCATCTCATCCGGCACGGCGATCAGGTCGACACCCTCGGTCGCGGTCACCGTCGCCCGGACCAGGTCGCCGGGGCGCAGCGCGGCCAGGTCGACCCGCCGCCGACCGGCGCGACCAGCGTGGTCGAGCCGTCGACCTCGGGAGCCTGGTGGGCCGCCCGCCCCTCGACCACGCCGCCGTCGACCGAGTCGATGAGCACCTCGACGGTCGAGGAGAGCCGCTCCTCGGCGCGCTGCGAGCAGAGCTCGTCGGCGAGCGCGCTGAGCTTGTCGTAGCGGCGCTTGACGGTGGCGGCGGAGACCTTGCCGGGCAGGCCGGCGGCCTCGGTGCCGTCCTCGTCGCTGTAGTCGAACATGCCGATCGCGTCGAGGCGCGCCTCGGTCAGGAACCGGACCAGCTCGTCGATGTCGGCGCGGGTCTCGCCGGGGAAGCCGACGATGAAGTTGCTCCGCGCGCCGGCCTCCGGCGCCAGGGCCCGGGCCCCCGCCAGCAGCTCCAGGAACCGGTCGGTGGAGCCGAAACGGCGCATCCGGCGCAGCACCGGCTCGCTGGAGTGCTGGAAGGACAGGTCGAAGTAGGGCGCCACGCCGGGCGTGGTGGCGATCGCCTCGACCAGGCCGGGCCGGGTCTCGGCGGGCTGGAGGTAGCTCGCCCGCACCCGGACGATGCCGTCGATGGCGGCCAGCTGCGGCAGCAGCTTCTCCAGTGCCCGGGGGTCGCCCAGGTCCTTGCCGTACGAGGTCGAGTTCTCGCTGACCAGCACCAGCTCACGGACGCCGGTCTTGGCCAGCCACTCCGCTTCGGCCAGCAGCTCGTCAGGCGTACGCGAGACGAAGGCGCCACGGAAGGCGGGGATCGCGCAGAACGCGCAGCGCCGGTCGCAGCCGCTGGCCAGCTTGAGCGAGGCGACCGGGCCGGTGTCGAGCCGACGGCGCAGCACCTGGCGCAGGTGGGCCGGGGTGTGCTCGTCGGTCTCGGTGACGCCCCGGACGGGGGTGCCGTGCCCGGGCAGCGAGACCGCGCTGTCCCGGCGGGAGACCGGGGTGAGCGGCAGCAGCTCGCGCCGGTCGCGCGGGGTGTGCGCGGCGACCGCCTCGCCGGCGACGACCGCGTTCAGCCGGGCGGAGATCTCCGGGTAGTCGTCGAAGCTGAGCACCGCCTGCGCCTCGGGGAGGCTGTCGGCCAGCTCACGCCCGTACCGCTCGGCCATGCAGCCGGCCGCGACCACCTTGGCGCCGGTGTCGGCGGCGGCGAGCAGGGTCTGGATGGAGTCCTGCTTGGCCTTCTCCACGAAGCCGCAGGTGTTGACGACCACCACGTCGGCTCCCTCGCCGTCGGTGGTGACCTGCCAGCCGTCGGCGTGCAGGCGGGCGGCCAGCTCCTCCGAGTCGACCTCGTTGCGGGCACAGCCCAGGGTCAGCAGGGCGACCCGGCGGCCGTCGGGCGACAGCTCCGGGTCGCGGCGCGGCGTCAGCCGCGCCGAGCTGGAGTTGTCGGAGGGGGAGGTGGCAGACACCATCCGAGGGTACCGGGCGGCGGGGCGGGGGCCGGCAACGGCGGGCCGCCGCATCGGCCGGCTCACACCCGGCGACCGGTCAGACCGCCGCCGCGCCCACCCGCACCAGCCGGTCGAGGAGGAAGACCTCCGTGCCGGCCAGGCCGGTGGAGCAGAAGACGGAGACCTGGTCCGCGCCGGTCCGGCCGGGGACCGCGCCGGCCAGCACCGCGCCCAGGTCGCGCAGCCGGCCCGCGTACGGCTCGACGGCGGCCAGCATCGGCGGGGAGTAGGCGCCTGCCTGGGCCGGCGAGTCGGTGACCAGCGGGTCGGCGAGGTCCAGCAGGTCGCAGCCGAACTCGTGCCGGTCGGCCTGCTTGAAGCCGACGGCGTTGACACCGCGCCCAGGTCGCGCAGCCGGCCCGCGTACGGCTCGACGGCGGCCAGCATCGGCGGGGAGTAGGCGCCTGCCTGGGCCGGCGAGTCGGTGACCAG
>NZ_JAEVHN010000713.1:0-3024 GCF_016803375.1 Micromonospora sp. 4G55 | reverse complement strand
GGCCCTCGGCGCGGCCAAGGAGACCGGCGACGGGGCGACCAACATCAAGAGCACCTCGCCGGCCGTGGCACCCAGCGAAGAGGGGGAGCAGTCGGCGGTTCCCGAGGAGACCGGCACGGACCAGCCGAACCGGCCGAACCGCACCTGGAACCCGCGCAACCGGCCCTCGGCCACCGTCACGGTCACGCCGTCGCCGGGCCCGAGCGGATCGGCCGAGCCGCAGCCGACCTCGGCGCCGACGACCACGCCGGCGAACCCGCCGACCACCACCGCGCCGGCCGACCCGCCGACCACCACCGCGCCGGCGGATCCGCCGACCACCACCACGGCGCCTCCGGAGGGGAACCCGCCGCTGGCGGGCACCTGACGAGATCCGACACCGCCGCTCCCATTAGCCGCAAAACCGGACTTTAAACCTCATACAAGCCCTAAGCTCCCGGGCAGGAGTCACTTACTGCCACGGGAGCGAACGTGCGCGTTGAGAAGCTGGTCGTCATCGGTCAGGGGTACGTCGGTCTGCCACTGGCGATGCGTGCCGTCGAGGCGGGGCTGGACGTGGTCGGCCTCGACGTCGACGCCGACCGGGTCAAGCGGCTCGCCACCGGCGAGTCGTTCGTCGAGGACATCACCGCCGAACGGCTCGGCCGGGCGCTGGGCAGCGGCCGCTACCGGCCGAGCACGGAGTACACCGACGCCGAGGGCTTCGACATCTGCGTGATCACCGTCCCGACCCCGCTGCGCGACGGCGCTCCCGACCTCAGCTACGTCGAGCAGGCCGGCCACGGCATCGGCCGGTACGTCCGGGCCGGCTGCACGGTGGTCCTGGAGTCGACCACCTACCCCGGCACCACCGAGGACGTGCTCCGGCCGCTGCTGGAGTCGGCCAGCGGCCTGCGCAGCCCCGGCGACTTCCACCTCGGCTACAGCCCGGAGCGGATCGACCCGGGCAACCGCACCTGGCGGCTGGAGAACACCCCCAAGGTGGTCTCCGGCGTCGACGGCGCCTCGCTGCGCCGGGTCGACGACTTCTACCGGCGACTGGTGGAGCGGACGGTGCCGGTGGACTCGACCCGGGTCGCCGAGCTGACCAAGCTGATCGAGAACACCTTCCGGCAGGTCAACATCGCGCTGATCAACGAGCTGGCGATCGCCTCACACCACCTGGGGATCGACGTCTGGCAGGCGATCGACGCCGCCTCCTCCAAGCCGTTCGGCTTCATGCCGTTCCGGCCCGGCCCGGGTGTGGGCGGGCACTGCCTGCCGATCGACCCGTGCTACCTGTCCTGGCAGGTGAAGCGGACGATGGGCCGACAGTTCCGGTTCATCGAGCTGGCCGACGACATCAACCACCAGATGCCCGAGCACGTGACCCAGCGGGTGATGGCCGGGCTGAACCGGATGGGCCGCTCGGTGAACGGGGCCCGGCTGCTGCTGCTGGGCCTGGCGTACAAGAAGAACACCGGCGACATGCGCGACTCCCCCGCCGTGGACGTGGCCCGGCGGCTCAACGACCTCGGCGCCGACGTGCGCGCGGTGGAGCCGTACGCCGAGCCGCAGCACATCCCCGGCGGGGTGACCGTGGTCGACCTGACCGAGCGGGAGGTCGCCGAGGCCGACGCCGTGGTCGTGGTGACCGACCACGACAGCTTCGACTACGACCTGGTGGCCCGGCACGCCCGGTACGTCTTCGACACCCGGGACCGCTGCCGGGGCGCGGTGGTGGAGCGGCTCTGACCCGTACGGTGGTGGCCGGTCCGCCCGGGACCGCACCACCGGATCACTCCGCGCCGAGTGCCTCGACCACCGGCCGACCCAACGCCCGCCGGGCCGGCAGCACGGAGGCGAGCAGGGCGGCCAGCACCGCCACCGCGAGCATCAGCCCGAGCCGCCCCCAGGGCAGCACCAGGGTGAAGTCCCCGCCGATCTTCGCCACGAAGGCCATCGCCCCGGCGCTGACCCCGGCGCCCAGCGCCATCCCGAGCACCGCCCCGACCAGCGCCATCAGCACCGCCTCGATGGCCAGCATGGCCCGCATCCGGCCCCGGGTGAGGCCGACCGCCCGCAGCACGGCGTTCTCCCGGGTCCGCTCCACCACCGAGAGGCTGAGCGTGTTCGCCACGCCGACCAGGGCGATCACCACGGCCAGTCCGAGCAGCGCGGTGACGAAGGCCAGCAGCATGTCGACCGTGCCGGTGAGCATCTTCTTGTAGGCGGCCTGGTCCATCAGGTTGACCGTCGGGTACCGCGCGACGACGGCCTCGACCGCCGCGCGGGCCTGTTCGGCGGGGACCCCGGCGGCGGGGTCCACCTCGGCGAGGAAGCCCCGCTGGGTCGGGAAGAGCCGGGCGAAGTCGGCGTCGACCATGTCGACCACGTGTCCCTCGGCCACCCCGGGGTCGGTCTGGGCGGCCTCGTCGGCGGTCACCACCGCGGCGACCCGGAAGGACCGGCCGGCGAAGGTCACCGGGGCGCCGACGGTCCAGCCGCGCGCCTCGGCGAGCTGCCGGTGCACCAGCACCGCGCCCGGGCCGAGGTCGCCGTCGTCGCCGGCCACCGTGCCGGTCAGGGTACGGCCGACCAGCGCCGGATGCGCGGCGCGGATCTCCACCCCGTCGACGACCCGGCTGCGCCGCTCGTGCACCACCCCCAGCTCCGGCCGGGCCGCCAGCTCGTCGGCGAGTGCCGCCGGCAGGTCGCTGCCGACGCCGGTTACCAGGTAGTCGACGCCGATCTGGGCGTCCACGGCGCGTTCGATGCCGACCTTCACGCTGCCGGCGCCGACGACGAACGCCGACACCAGGCCGATCCCGATCACCAGCGCGGTGGCGGTCGCCGAGATCCGGCGCGGATTACGGACGGCGTTGGCCACGGCCAGTCCGGCGGTGGCGCCGAAGAGCAGCCGGGCGGGCGCGCCGAAGAGCCGGACCAGGGCGGGCACCAGCACCGGGCCGTAGAGCACGATGCCGAAGAAGGTCAGCATCCCGCCGAGGGCGACCAGCGCGATCTGGCCGACGGTGGCGGCCA
>NZ_JAEVHN010000712.1:0-3053 GCF_016803375.1 Micromonospora sp. 4G55 | reverse complement strand
GCGCGCTGCCGGCCGGCAGGCCGCCCCGCCCGCCGACCGGCGCCAGCGGTTCGCCGCGTACGGGCTGGTCACCGACCCCGCGGGCCGGATCCTGCTGACCCGGATCGCGCCGGGCTACCCGGGTGCCGGCCGGTGGCACCTGCCCGGTGGTGGCACGGATCACGGCGAGCAGCCGGCCACCGGGCTGCTGCGTGAGCTGGTGGAGGAGTCCGGGCAGCTCGGGACGGTTGTCGACCTGTTGACCGTCGACAATCTGCACAACCCCGCGGCGCTCGGGCCGGAGGGGCGCCCGCTGGACTGGCACGCCGTCCGGGTGGTCTACCGGGTGGTGGTCTCCGCGCCCACCGAGCCGGAGGTGACCGAGCTGGCCGGCGGGTCGACCGCGGAGGCGGGCTGGTTCACGTCCGCGCAGGTGGAGAAGCTGTCGCTGACCGAGGTCGCTGCCCTGGCAACCGGACGTCGGGGTCGATAGCCCTCGCTCACCGGGCCGTCGCGGGGGTGCTCCGGTACAGTCGTAAGTGAGGTTGGCGGAGAAAACGGGCGATGAAGCCCGAGATGGGAACAAGACAGCGGTTCGCGCGGTTTAACGGAGATATAAGTACCGCCGGCAGCTATCGCCAACCACCACTTCCCTGTGCAATGGTGTACTCCGCTTGAACGGGCTGCCGGGCCAAGAGCGGTCCGGCACGAGACAGCCGGACACCCGCCCCCGTGGGCGCCAGTCGATCCGGTGATGGAGGAAAACGTGCCGAGAGCCCTATGGCGCCGGCGTCGTACGACTGACAGTCCGCGCCCCGCCGGGCGTCGCTGGGCGGGCCGGTTGCGCCGCAGCAGCACGTTCGCCCGGCAGGTGCTGCTGGTCCGGGTGGGCCGCCGTGACGGCGACCCGCGTATCGGCGCCGAGCTGGTGGTCCCCGAGCACCTCGTCGACCGGCCTCGCCGGTACGGCTTCGACCGCGCCCGCCGGGCGGAGATCGAGGCGGTCATGCCGGTCAGCCCGGCCCTCGCCCCCGCTCCGTCGGTGGACGACGACTCGTCGGCGATGTCGATCCCGCTGCTCCCCGGCGAGCGCACCGCGTCGCGTCGGATGAAGTTCGCGCTGGTCAACGCCTGCACCCTGGCCAGCCTGATGCTCGGCATCAACGCGATCTTCGTGGCCATGGCCGGCGAGGCCCGGGTCGCGGCGCTCCTGCTGATCGCCTGCGTCGTCTTCGACGGCCTCGACGGCGCGCTCGCCCGCAAGCTCGGCGTGGCCAGCCCGTTCGGCGCCCAGATGGACTCGCTGGCCGACATGTGCTCGTTCGGCCTGGCCGCCCCCGTGGTGGTCTACGCCTCGCTGGCCGGGTCCGCCCCCACGGCGCCGCCGCGGTGGCCGCGGCCCTGGTCGCGGCCTGCGCCGCGATCCGGCTGGCCCGGTTCAACGTCTCGCCGAAGGACGGCCGGTTCTTCTGCGGGGTGCCGACGACCATGGCGGCGGCGGTGCTCGCCCTCACGGTCGCGATCGGCCTGCCGCTGCCCGCGGTGGTGCAGATCGCCGGGGTGGCGCTGCTGGCCTTCGCGATGGTCTCCAGCTTCCCGTACGCGAAGCTCGCCCGGCTGCTCAAGCTGCCGCCGTGGCTGTGGCTGGCCCCGGTGATCGGCGCGCTGGTCGACATCCGGCTCACCTTCGCCCTGGTGGTGGTGGGCTACCTGGTCAGCGGCCCGCTGCTCTGGCTGCACCAGCGCCGCGCCGCCTGATCCACCCGCACGTACGCAGAAGGGGCGCCGCGACCGCGGCGCCCCTTCTCGCGTTCCGTCAGCGCCAGCGGGCGATGACCGTCGACCCGCCGACCACCTTGTCGCCCGGCCCGACCAGCGGCTCCGCCGCGTCGGCCGGCAGGTAGACGTCGGTGCGCGAGCCGAACCGGATCAGGCCGAAGCGCTCGCCCCGGGCCAGCAGCGCGCCGATCGGCGCCCGCTGCACGATCCGCCGGGCGATCAGCCCGGTGCGCTGCGCCACCACCACCGTGCCGTGGTCGGTGTCCAGCACCGTGTACGCGGCCACGTTGTGCTCGGCGTCCGGCTTCATCGCGTTGACGAAGCCGCCGTCGGCGACGAAGTAGTCGACCACCTTGCCGGGCACCGGCGCGCGGTTGACGTGCACGTCCAGCACCGACAGGAAGACCGCGATCCGCAGCCACTCGCCGTCGCCGAACCGCTCGTCGTGCAGCCGCTGCACCGAGAGGACCTGACCGTCGGCGGCCGCGACCACGGCCGACGGGTCCTCCGGGACGTCCCGCTCCGGGTCCCGGAAGAAGGCGGCCACCGGGCCGGCGGCCAGCGCCGGCAGCAGCCAGAGCTTCGACTTCGGGCGTACCACGCGGGCCACGGCGGCCAGCCCGAGGGCGATGCCGGCCGCGGCGACGCCGTTGGAGTCGATGTGCATGCCGCGGGTCAGCGGCACGCTGGAGGGCCGGTGGGCGGGGGCCAGCCGGGCGGCGAGCGCGGGGCTGGCCGGGGTGAAGCGCAGGTGGTGCACCCGTACCGGCGGGGAGTTGCGCAGCACCAGGTCGGTGCCGACCCCGTGCAGCACGCCCTGGCGGTCCAGCTCGGCGGCGGCGCCCTCGGTACGGAACACCGGCGCGGCCACGCTGAGCACCGAGCCCTCGCTGAGGTACTTGACCAGGCCGTCGACGGCCGTCCGGGCCTGCTCCGCGGTGCCGGTCAGCGGCTCGGCGGCGATGACCACCTCGGCGGCGTCCGCCTCGGCGAGGGAGTCGACGACGCGTACCCGGTCGGCGACCCAGCGACCCTGGGCCGTCACGTGCTCGCGCAGCGCACCGGCGCCGGCCGGCTCGGCCGGCACGACGGTGAGCGTGTCGCCGGGCAGCAGCGCGTCGATCGCGGCGGCGAGCACCGCGGACTCCGGGGAGGCGTCGACCAGGAGGGCGGCCTTCGGGTCGTTACGCCGGGCCAGCTCGGTGACGAGGGTACGGGCGGCGCGCTCGCCGATGCGGACCGGACCGGACCGGCCGGGGGTGCGCTCGGCGGGGGACTGGGTCATGTCGGACGGG
>NZ_JAEVHN010000711.1:0-3053 GCF_016803375.1 Micromonospora sp. 4G55 | reverse complement strand
CGTTTATTCGCTCCCTGCTGAACGACGCGCCGTTCTACCGCAACCGCCTGCTCTGTCCGGTGCCGGGCGTGCGGATGATCGCGCTACTGCCGATTGTCGATGCCATCACGGTCCCGGCGGAGCTCAACGCCCAGATTCCCGTGATCCAAATGGCCGGCTTCCATGGCCATCTGATCGACGGGCCGGCCGGACTGCGCCACCTGGCCGATCACCTCACCGGCAAGCCGCCAAGCAACCTGCTCCGTTGGGAATACTCGGCCCTCCAGCGGGTCGCCGGAGCGTGGCAGGCACCAGCCCTGCCGTTAGCACTCAATCCGGTATGGCATGCCGCCGACCAGCCCGATGCGGCATTGCGACGGGAACCCTGCCGACCCTGAGCCGAACCGCCAGGGTTGCCTACTGCGGCGCCGGAAGGGCAATGGCACGCGGGCCTTACGCCGGGGACGCCGCCTCCGGCAGGCCGGCCACCAGGGCGGCCAGCCCGCCGGTGTCGAGCAGGTCGGCCGGCCGTACGGTGACGCCGTAGCGCAGTAGTGGAACCTGGGTGCCGCAGTTCGTATCACAGCGGGCTCACCGTCCCGTGGGTTCGCCCGCGTCTGGGCGGGGCTCCGCGAAGTACAGCCCAAGCATCTGCGTCGTCCAGGTCGGTTGCTTGACCTCCCCGCGCGGGCCGAACTCGGAGAACCAGGGCTTGATGTCGAGGACCGGCGTTCCGTCCACGGCATCCAGCTCCTCGACGTGAAGGTCAAGGCCGTCGACCTTGATGAGCCGACACCGGTGAGGTTCCCCCCGGGATGTGGACACCGGGTTATGCCGCGATCTGGTGCAGCGTAGTCGGCGCGAGAGTTTGTTCGTAGTCGGCGGGGCTGAGGTAGCCCAGCGCGGAGTGCCGGCGTCGGTGGTTGTAGAAGCCAATCCAGCGGAAGACGTCACGGCGGGCGTCGGCCTCGCTGGCCCATCTGCGGCGGTCGACGTCGAGTTCGCGCTTGAGGGTGGCGAAGAATGCCTCGGCCAGGGCGTTGTCGTACGACGAGCCGACCCGGCCCATTGAGCGGCGGATGCCGTGGCGGCGGCAGACGTCGGCGAAGTCGCCGCTGCCGCCTTGGGCGCCCCTGTCCGAGTGAAAGATCACGTCGTCGACCCGGCCGCCCCGGGCGGCGACGGCGGCGTGCAGTGCGTCGATGATCAGGCCGGCGCGCATGTGGGTGTTGATCGACCAGCCGATCAGCCGGCGGGTGGCGATGTCGATGACCGTGGCCAGATACAACCAGCCGCCACCGGCGCGCAGGTAGGTGATGTCGCCGCACCACCGCTGGTCGGGTGCGGTGGCGGTGAAGTCCCTGCCGACCAGGTCCGGCGCCGGCGGGGCGGCCGGATCCGGGATCGTGGTCCGTTTGCGACGGCGCAGGTGCCGGCCCACGACATCCCGCCGCCGCATGATGCGCTCCACCCGCTTGCGGTTGACCCGCACACCCTGGCAGCGCAGTTCGACGGTCACCCGCGGCGACCCGTAGGTGCCGCCGGAGTCGGCGTGGATGAATTTGATCTGCTCGGCGAGGGCGTCCTCGGCGGCAGCGCGACTCCGGCGGGTCGGCTCGCTGGCGGCCCAGCGGTAGAACCCGGAGCGGGACACGGCCAGGATCCGGCACAGCCGCTTGACGCTCCAGGTGGCGCGGTGGGTGGAGATGAACCGGAAGCGGCTGGTCACCGATCCATCTCCTTCGCGAAATAGGCGGCTGCCTTACGCAGGATCTCCTTCTCCTGCCTCAACTCAGCGACCTCACGCCGCAGCCGGGCGATCTCGGCATCCTTGTCCGCCACCGACAGCTCGTCCCCGCCCGGCGCCAGCGGAGACATCCCGGCCTGCCGTTCTGCGGCCCGGGCCCAGTTCCGCAGCGTCTCGTGGCTCATCCCAAGCTCACGCGCCACCTGGTTGATCGGCCGCCCCGACGAGCGGACCAGGTCGACCGCGTCACGCCGGAACTCTTCCGTGTACTTCGATGGACGCCCCAACGGGGACACCCTTCCTCTGGACCAAGCGTCCAGTCTCAGGGTGTCCACATCTCAGGGGGCAGCCCACCGAGCCATGACAGTGCACCTGGCCGCGCGGGAAGGCAGTCTTCTCTTGCGTAGGGGCGGTTGGTCGCCCCTGGCCACCGCCGCCGACTACTCCCGCAGTGGGGCGTCATCGAATGGCCCGCCACAGGTGACCTGTGGTGGGCGGCAAGGCCGTCCGCCGACATAGGCCTCGCCCGGCGCACAGGCCGGTCGCGTCATATGCGCCGTCGGAACGGTCCTTCGAGAAGTACGCCCTCACCGCCTCCTACGACCCGACCGGGCAGCCCGCCTCCAGCAGCTCCAACTCAGGACCAAACCAGAAACGTCCCCAAAGCGCACACACCGGACCCTAATGCCCGACGGAACCGCGACCCGTCAGAGTTTCCGTAGTGCGTCACCGTTCTGAAGTGCTACTTTGCCGCCGGCGCGACGACGGTCAGAAGAATGGCGGCGCCGACGCCGAGTGCTGCCTTGTTGACCCACCTGTCCAGGAAGTGCTTGTTCTCGGAGTCTTTTGCGGATTCCTTGTCCCCGGTTTGCATGAGGTATTCGTTCAGATACCTCCGCTCTTCCGGGTCTAGGTCGTCGCGTTGGAGTTGAGCGATGATCGCTGCTCTGATCTCTCGGTAGCCCCGATGAACATTCTCTTGACTCTTCTCGTTCGACGAGAGGGTGGAGTCGTGCACCTTCCGCACCGCAGTCATCGCTTTGACGGAGAGTTTTGTGATCTCGGGAAGCTGCTCGATGATCTTTAGCTGAACCTCCTTGTCCATCTCCGGCATCATGGCCACGAGCTGGAAGACCTTGTCTTTGGAGAGATTCCGCCAAGTGTCGATACCGAGCACCTTCTTGGCGTCCTCTTCACTCTTGATGACCATGCTGTGCCCCACCTGTCGAAAAAGGATCTCCGCGGCGGAGAGTGTAGCCGGGGCCCGCTCGTCCGCACCGCATGCGATTCGCGCCGCAGCGTGAGCTGATGCCAAGGACCGGGCGTC
>NZ_JAEVHN010000710.1:0-3056 GCF_016803375.1 Micromonospora sp. 4G55 | reverse complement strand
GACGGCCGCGTCAGCGGCGGGGCAGGCCCGCCGCGAAGGGCCGCCACCCGGGCGGCCAGCGGCGTCGGCGCGGGACCCAGGTGGAAGTGGTCCAGCGGGGCGCCGGCCTCGGCGGTGGTGTAGCGGTCCCGGGTGACCGGCGCGGCGGTCAGCTTGGCGCAGAGGTGGTCCAGGGTGCCGTGCGGGGTGTACTGGTCGTCGTCGACGCTCACCGCCAGCACGGGCGTGCCGATCCGCCCCACCGCCGCCTCGGCGTCCACCCCGTCCAGCACCGGGAAACGCCCGGTCCGGGCGGTGTACGCCCAATCCCGGATCACCCCGCGCGCCTGCCGCCCGCCGAAGCCCCAGCCCGGCCAGACGCCGAGCGCCGCCGCGGTCGCCGCGATGCCCTGGGTGTACGGCAGCACCCCGTACCGCCGGGCGCCGGGGTAGCTGCGCCAGTACGGCACGCCGACGCGAGCAGGGCGAGCCCGTCGACCGCGTCCGCGCCGTGCAGGGCGAGGTGCAGCAGGGCCGCCTGCCCGCCGAGGGAGTGCCCGAGCAGCAGCCGGGTACGCCCGTCCAGCCGGGGCTTGAGCGCGTCGAGCACCGCGCCGACGTCACCGGCCAGCTCGGCGTAGCCGTACCGGCAGGCGCGGCTCGGTACGGGAGTGCTGGCGCCGGTGCCGCGCAGGTCGGCCACGACGACGGCCAGGCCGGCGTCGCGCAGCGCGGCGGCGAACGGGCGGTAGTAGCGGGCCCGGACGCCCATCGCCGGCCAGAGCACCACCACCGGCGCGCCGGCCGGCCCGTCCGGTTCGGGGTAGACCTGCACCCCGAGGCGCGCGCCGGCGACGTCGACGAACTCCTGGCTGTACTCGATGTCCCCGCTCACCGTCCCAGCCTAAGCGGAAGCTACCGGCGGGTAGCAAGGGGTGTGCCCCGCTCCACCCGCTCCACGGCGGCCAGCACCGCCGGCACGTCCAGCGCGGCCAGTGCCGGGTGCACGGCGGCGGCGTCGACCGGTTGCCGCTGTCCCACCCAGAGCGCCTGGTGCCAGGGCCGGTCCGGCGGGGGACCCCACTGCGCGGGCGGCACCGGGCCGAACAGCAGCACCGACGGGGTGGCGTAGGCGGTGGCCAGGTGACCGATGCCGGTGTCGCCGCTGACCACCAGGCGGGCGTGGGCGACCAGCGCGGCCAGCTCCGCGAGGCCGGTCTCCCCGGCGAGCACCGCGTCGGCCGGCAGCCCGGCTAGGGCGCGCACCTGCTCGGCGATGCTCCGCTCGCCGGCGGTGCCGGTGACCACCACCCGGTGTCCCCGGTCGGTGAGCGCCCGGGCCACCTCGGCGAACCGCGCCGGCGGCCAGCGCCGCTGCGCCGCCTTCGCTCCCGGGTGGACGATGCTCACCCCGGTCGGCGTCCGCCCCGGTGCCGGGCGGCGCAGGGCCAGGTCGGTGCGGTCGGCGGGGATGCCGTACCAGGCCAGCATCCGGCACCAGCGGTCGATCTCGTGCTCCTCGGCCCGCCAGTCCGGGCCGTCGGGGTGGCCGGCCTCGTGGTTGGCGAAGGCGAGCAGCCGGCCCGGCCGGACCCCGGCGAGCATCCGGTGCGACTGCGGGCGCGACCGTGCAGGTTGACCGCCAGTTCCGGCGGCGGGCCGGGCCACGCCAGGTGGCCCAGCCCGTCCGCCTCGACCAGCCGGTCGACCCCGCCGACCAGGTCGACCAGCGGGGCCAGCCAGCGCGGCGCGACCAGCGCCAGCTCCTCGTCCGGGTACGCGGCCCGCAACGCGCGCAGCCCCGGCACCCCGGTCGCGAGGTCGCCGACGCCGAGCGCCCGTAACACCAGGATCACGGGTACGACGACTCCTGTTCGGCGCAGACCACCAGCTCGCGCACCGCGCAGCCGGGCGGCTGGGACAGGGCGAACATGACGGCGGCGGCGGTGTCCGCCGGGTCGTTGAGGATCGCGTCCGGACCCGGCTTGTACTGGTCGTCCCGGTCGTCGAAGAAGGCCGTCCGCATGCCACCCGGGATCAGCAGGGTCACCCCGACCCGGCCGGCCAGCTCGGCGGCGAGCGCCCGGGTGAAGCCGACCACCCCGAACTTCGCCGCGCAGTACGCGGTGGCGTCGCTGACCGCCTTGATCCCGAGCGTCGAGGCGACCGTCACCACCGTGCCGTGCGCGCGCTCCAGGTGCGGCAGGGCCGCCCGGACGACGGCGGCGGTGCCGAGCAGGTTGATGCCGACGATCCGGTCCCAGGTCGCGCCGTCGATGTCGGCGAGCTTGCCGGGCACGTCCATCCCGGCGGCGGTGACCAGGCCGGTCAACCCGCCGGCCTGCTCGGCGACGCGCCGGGTGGCCTCCTCGGCGGCGCGGGTGTCTCCCAGGTCGCACTCGACCCACGGCACCCCGTCGGCCGCGACTGCCGGTCCAGCACGTACGGCCGCCCGCCGCCTTCGTCACGGCGGTCACCACCGCCGCGCCGAGGCCGCTCGACCCGCCGGTGACCAGCACCGCCGATCCATTCAGATCCCTGCTCATCGTGCTCCTCTGACCAGTCGGGCGCCGCGCGAGCGCGCGGCGCTGATCGTCGCGGTGGTGGACCGGCCCGCCAGGTAGGGCACGGTCACCACCCGGCCGCCCCAGCCGCGTACCAGCTCGGCCTCGGGCAGTTCGGGGGCGCCGTCGCCGGCGTAGTCGCCGCCCTTGACCCAGACGTCGGGGCGCAGCCGGGCCAGCGCGGTGGCCGGGGTGGGCTGGTCGAACACCACGACGGCGTCGACGCAGTCCAGCGCGGCCAGCAGCCGGGCCCGGTCGGCCTCCGGGTTGACCGGGCGGTCCGGACCCTTGAGGGCGCGGACGCTGCGGTCGGAGTTGAGGCAGACCACCAGGCAGTCGCCCAGCCGGCGGGCCGCCTGGAGGGTGGCGACGTGCCCGGCGTGCAGGATGTCGAAGCAGCCGCCGGTGGCCACCACGGTGCCGCCGTCGGCGCGTACCCGGGCCACCAGCTCCTCGGCGGCGGACGCCGGGCGGCGCGACGCGGCCGGCTCGGGTTCCCGGCGGGACAGCCCG
>NZ_JAEVHN010000709.1:0-3060 GCF_016803375.1 Micromonospora sp. 4G55 | reverse complement strand
CGGGTAGGTGGGCAGCTCGACGTGGGTGCCGGTGAGCAGTGCGGTCCAGTCGACGGTGGTGCCGGTGACGTGCAGCCTGGCCAGGGCGGTCAGGGCCTGCCGGTGTTCGTCGTGTCCGCGCCGCAGGGTGGGGATGATCGTGGCGTCGTCGGTGAGGATGCCCTCGATCATCGGGGTGAGCGCGGCGTCCGGGCCGAGTTCCAGGAACGTGGTCGCGCCGGCCGTGTGCAGGGCGGTGATGCCGTCGGCGAAGCGGACCGCCTCGCGGACGTGGCGCACCCAGTAGTCCGGGTCGGTCAGCTCGCTGCTCGCCAGGGCGCCGGTCAGGTTCGACACGATCGGGAGCTGCGGCTCGGCGTAGGTCAGGCTCGCCGCGACGGCCCGGAACTCGTCGAGCATCGGGTCCATCAACGCGCTGTGGAAGGCGTGGCTGACCCGCAGGCGGGTCGTCTTCCGTCCCAGCTTCGTGAAGTGCTCGGCCACATGCAGCACGGCAGCTTCGGGACCGGAGATGACCACCGACCGGGGACCATTGACGGCAGCGATGTCCACACCGGCATCTGCCGCCGGACCGATACCGGCGCCGGTTGCCGCGGCTGCGCCATCGCCGATGGCGGCGACCGTGCCACGGCCACCGCGGCCGTTGGCCGCAACCGAACCGGCGCCGGTGCTGGTGCTGGTGCTGGTGGAGGTTGAATCGTTTACGTCATCAGGTCGGTAGGACCCGACAGGGGCATCCGGCCCCGACAGTGCCGCCCGCACCTCCTCCTCCGACGCCCGGATCGCCACCATCGCCCCACCAGCCGGCAGCGCCTGCATCAACCGACCCCGGGCCGCCACCAACCGCGCCGCATCCGCCAACGACAGCACTCCGGCAACGTGCGCCGCCGCCAGCTCACCGATCGAGTGCCCGGCCACGAAGTCCGGCCGCACACCCCACGACTCCACCAGCCGGAACAACGCCACCTCGACCGCGAACAACCCGGCCTGCGCGTAACCCGTCCGCCGGATCAGCTCCTCGTCGTCACCCCAGACCACCTCACGCAACGGCCGGTCCAGATGCGCGTCCAACTCCGCCACCACCGCGTCGAACGCCGCCGCGAACACCGGGAACACCGCATGCAGCGAGCGACCCATACCCAGCCGCTGCGCGCCCTGACCGGTGAACAGCACCGCCAGCCGACCACCCGGGCGGGCCACGCCGGAGACCACACCGTGAGCGCCGCCGCCGGCGGCCAGGGCGGTCAGGCCGGCGGACAGCTCCGCCGGGTCCGCGCCGAGCACGACGGCCCGGTGGCCGAAGAGCGCCCGTCCGGTGGCGAGCGTCCGGCCCGCCGCCGGCACGTCGGCCGGCTCGATCCGGGCGGCGAGGTCGGCCAGCCGGCCGGCGAGGTCGCGTACGGCGGTGTCGGATCGCGCCGACAGCAGCCAGGGCACCAGGCCGTCGACCGGTCGGGGCGTGGCCGCGTCACCGCCGGCGGGCGCCTCCTCGATGATCACGTGGGCGTTGGTGCCGGAGAGCCCGAAGGAGGAGATGCCGGCCCGGCGCGGATGCCCGTTCGCCGGCCATTCGCGTGCCTCGGTCAGCAGCTCGACCGCGCCGGCGGACCAGTCCACCTGCGGCGAGCGCTCCTGGGCGTGCAGGGTGCGGGGCAGCAGCCCGTGCCGCATCGCCAGGATCATCTTCATCACCCCGGCCACCCCGGCGGCGGCCTGGGTGTGGCGAGGTTCGACTTGACCGAGCCCAGCCAGAGCGGCCCGTCCGCCGGGCGGTCCTGGCCGTAGGTGGCGAGCAGCGCCTGCGCCTCGATCGGGTCGCCGAGGGTGGTGCCGGTGCCGTGCGCCTCCACCACGTCCACCTCGGCGGCCGGCACCCGGGCCGAGGCCAGCGCCGCCCGGATGACCCGTTGCTGGGCGGGGCCGTTCGGCGCGGTCAGGCCGTTCGACGCGCCGTCGGAGTTGACCGCCGAGCCGCGCACCACGGCGAGGACGGGGTGGCCGTGGCGGCGGGCGTCGGAGAGGCGTTCCACCAGCAGCAGGCCGGCGCCCTCGGAGAAGCCGGTGCCGTCGGCGCCCGCCCCGAAGGATTTGCACCGGCCGTCCGGGGCGAGCCCGCGCTGCCGGCTGAACTCGACGAAGGTGTCGGGGGTGGCCATCACGGTCACGCCGCCGGCGAGCGCGAGCGTGCACTCCCCCGAGCGCAGCGCCTGGGCGGCCAGGTGCAGCGCGACCAGCGAGGACGAGCAGGCGGTGTCGACGGTGACCGCCGGCCCCTCCAGCCCGAAGGCGTACGCGACGCGGCCGGAGGCGATCGAGCCGGTGTTCGTGTTGTCCTGGTAGTCGTGGTACATCACGCCGGCGAAGACTCCGGTGGGGCTGCCCTTGAGCGCGCCCGGGTCGATGCCGGCCCGCTCGAAGGTCTCCCAGGCGCACTCCAGCAGCAACCGCTGCTGCGGGTCCATCGCCACCGCCTCGTTCGGGCTGATGCCGAAGAAGCCGGCGTCGAACTCGGCGGCGCCGGCGAGGAAGCCGCCGGAACGGGAGTAGGTCCGCCCCTCGGCACCCCGCTCCGGGTGGTAGATGCCGTCGACGTCCCAGCCCCGGTCGGCGGGGAACTCGCCGATCGCGTCCACGCCGTCGGCGACCAGCCGCCACAGCTGCTCGGGTGAGCCGACGCCGCCGGGGAAGCGGCAGCTCATCGCGACGATGGCGATCGGCTCGTCGGCCGGCCGCGCCGCCGGGGCGTCGGTGGTCGGGGCCACCTCACCGGGGGTGAGCACCTCGTCGAGGTGCGCGGCCACGGCGAGCGCCGTGGGGTGGTCGAAGACCAGGGTGGCCGGCAGCCGCAGCCCGGTCACCGCGGTCAGCCGGTTGCGCAGTTCCACCGCCGACAGGGAGTCGAAGCCGAGGTCCTTGAACGCCTGGTCGGGCTGGACGGCGTTCACCGTGGCGTGGCCGAGCACGGCGGCGATCTCGACGCGTACCAGATCGAGGAGGGCCTCGCGGCGCTCGGACCCGGACCGGCCGGCGAGCCGGCGGCGCAGGTCGTCACCGCCGGCC
>NZ_JAEVHN010000708.1:0-3064 GCF_016803375.1 Micromonospora sp. 4G55 | reverse complement strand
CAAAATAAATATCATCATCTTGAACTTGCAAAAGCAAATCATAAAAACTTGCAAAATTTTCATAATTATCATAAATATAAGGTTTATAATAAGCCTCATAATCCTTGGTTTTATCAAATCTAAAAATTCTTAATTCTAATTTTTTCATGGTTTTTCCTTAAATATTTCTATATTATATAAAATTTTTCTAAAATTCACTAGAATTTAAAAGGAAATTTTATAAAATCACGCATTATGAACAAAGAAGATTTTATTATCAAAG
The DNA here is from genome assembly GCF_016803375.1 of Micromonospora sp. 4G55. NCBI lineage: Bacteria > Bacillati > Actinomycetota > Actinomycetes > Micromonosporales > Micromonosporaceae > Micromonospora > Micromonospora sp. 4G55. The sequence continues at coordinate 2,802 of NZ_JAEVHN010000708.1, read as the reverse complement.
CTTTTTTAAATGAAAAAAATGGCGATGATGGAGCTGTTATTGATGATTGGTGTTTTAGTAAGGATTTGTTTTTTGAAAATGTGCATTTTAAAAGAGCGTGGCTTAGTTTAGAGCAAATCGCTACAAAAAGCAATGCTTGTCAATATCTCAGATGCCATTGTGATGAATGCTGTGCCAAAATACGCACTTTTTAGGACTTGCTTTACCAAAAAATTTAAGCGAAAATGAGATCAAAGCCTTGCAAAAAGGTTTTTTAAAAACAGCTAGGAAATTTAATATAAAAATCATAGGCGGTGATACTATAAGCAATGATAAAATAGACATTAGTCTTACTATCATTTCAAAGATTAACGATAAAGCTGTTTTTAGAAAAAGGTTTAAAAAAAGGGGCATTTACTTGCTTATACGGGAAAATTAGGACGAAGTTTAAAAGGGCTTGAAATTTTACAAAATGGGGGCAATTTAAAACCAAACCATGTATTTATAAAGCCAAAATTAAGAGCTAGTTTTTTTTATGAAGTTCGCACCTTTAATTTCTTGTGCTATGGATATTTCAGATGGTTTAAGCAAGGATTTATCAAGACTTTTAGCCTTAAATAAATGCGGTATTTCTTGGTTTAAAAAACTTGATGATTATACGCTTTATAGCGGAGAAGAATATGAAATTTTGTTTGCTTTTGATGAAAAAGAGCGTCAAAATATAAAAACAATAGCCAAAAAACACGGCGTGAAATTAAATATCTTTGGAAAAGCAGTGAAAGGAAAATATGAATTTAGAGGAAGAGAACACCATTTTTAAGCCTTTGTATAGTTTAAAACACAGTCCTATTAATGACGTATTTTAGTAAAAATAAGCGATGATTTTGTAGTGCGTGAAAGGCCTTTGTATGAATTTAGCGGTAAGGGTGAACATCTTATTTTGCATATCAATAAAAAAGATTTAACCACAAATGAAGCTTTAAAAATTTTAAGCGAAACAAGCGGGGTTAAAATAAGAGATTTTGGTTATGCAGGGCTTAAAGATAAGCAAGGATCAACCTTTCAATACCTTTCTATGCCTAAAAAATTTGAGAGTTTTTTGTCAAATTTTTCTCATCCTAAACTTTAAAATTTTAGAAATTTTTACCCATGAAAACAAGCTAAGAATAGGGCATTTAAAAGGAAATACTTTTTTCATACGCTTAAAAAAAGTTTTACCAAGCGATGCTTTAAAACTAGAACAAGCTTTGATGAATTTGGATAAGCAAGGTTTTACGAATTATTTTGGTTATCAGCGTTTTGGAAAATTTGGGGATAATTATAAAGAAGGGCTTGAAATTTTGCATGGCAAAAAAATGAAAAATGTAAAAATGAAAGAGTTTTTAATTTCAGCTTTTCAAAGTGAGCTTTTTAATCGCTATTTGAGTAAAAGAGTGGAGTTATCACATTTTGCAAATGATTTTAGCGAAAAAGAATTGATCCAAATTTATAAAATTTCTAAAGAAGAAGCTAAGGAACTTAAAAAACAAGAACAATTTTTTAAGCTTTTAAAAGGTGAGGTTTTAGGGCATTATCCTTTTGGAAAGTGTTTTTTATGCGAGGATTTAAGTGCTGAGCTTGGGCGTTTTAAGGCAAGAGATATAAGCGCCATGGGGCTTTTAATCGGTGCTAAGGCTTATGAAACAGGAGAAGGTTTGGCCTTAAATTTAGAAAATGAAATTTTTAAAGATACTTTGGAGTTTAAGGCTAAAATGCAAGGTTCAAGACGCTTTATGTGGGGATATTTAGAAGAGTTAAAATGGCGTTATGATGAAGAAAAAGCTCATTTTTGTATAGAGTTTTTCTTGCAAAAAGGCTCTTATGCTACTGTGGTTTTAGAAGAAATTTTGCATAAAAATTTGTTTGAATGAAATAATTATGAGTTAAATTTTTACGTGATTTTTACTTTAGAATTTATTGCAAAAATGATATTTAAATTTTAAATTTAGGTATAGTTATATTAATTTAATTTTAAAACTAGGAGCAAAAATAATGAAAAAGATTTTAACAAGTGCTTTGGCTTTAGGAGCTATGACTTTGATTATAGGTTGTGGCGATGGCGATTTAGTCGAGTTAAAAAAACAATGGCAACGATCAAGCTATGTTTGATTTAGGTAATCAAGAGATTATGAAAAAATATCCAAATCATAAACTTTATGATTATACTTCAGTCAGAACAATTAGTGATATTAACAATCCAGAAGGCAAAATTAAAGAAATGAAGCGTGATTTAGAAATAGATAAAACTCCATACTCAAACTATGTTTTCTTATTAAATCCAAACGATAAAAAGACTATAAAGTTGTGAGTGTTTATTGCGATAAAGATTTTAAGAAAAGAGTTTATTGTTCTGTGAATGATGCTCTTAGGTTTATGCAAGATAATAAACAAGCGGGAAAATCCCGCTATCTTTCTAATTTTTTTTATACCGACATTTTGCAGAAATTACTTATTTTTAAGCCTGTTACTCCGCTTTTAAAGCAATCAAAACGCCTTCTATCATTTTTTTGATATCCCCATCAAGGATATTATCCACTTGAGAAAAAGCTTCTCCGCTGCGATTGTCTTTGACTTGCTGATAAGGGAAAAGCACATAAGAACGGATTTGATGCCCCCAACCTATCTCGCTTTTTTCTCCAGTATTAGCACTATCTTGTTGTTTCATGAGTTCAAGTTCATAAAGGCGAGATTTTAGCATTTTAAAAGCGGTGGCTTTGTTTTTGTGCTGACTTCTGTCATTTTGGCATTGTACGACTATGCCAGTTGGAAAATGCGTGATTCTCA
>NZ_JAEVHN010000707.1:0-3067 GCF_016803375.1 Micromonospora sp. 4G55 | reverse complement strand
CGGGCCGGATCGCGCCCCCGGTGTCCCCGAGCGGGCCGGGGCGGGCCGTCGACCATCAGAGACCTGACCCGGCCGCCCGGTAGTCCTGCCGGTGAATGCTCGGGAACCCGCCTCCCGATCGCGCCCGACCTCGGGCCCCGGTTGCGGCCGCCGGTCGGAGCCCGTCTCCTACCCGGGGGCGCTACCCGGCGGTCGGTGACACGCAGTAGACGTCGCCGGAGTTGACCTCGTGGGGCAGCGACCGGAGCCGCTCCGCCAGCTCCGTCGCCGACATCCACTCCTCAAAGGCCAGGGCCATGTCGTCGCCGAACGCGATGTTGAACGCCTCGAAGCCGAGCGCGGTGAGGCGGGCGACGCAGCGCCGCGCCACGGCCCGCTCGATCGTGGTGAACTCGAAGGAGAGCGCGGGCAGCGGGCGGCTCAGCCCCGCCAGCACCGCTTCCTCGAAGCCCTCGACATCGATCTTGACGAAGGTCGGCGTGCCGTGGCGGTCGATCAGGGAGTCGAGCGTCGTGGCGGCCACCTCGACCGTCGCGTCCCACACCTCGTCCTCCCAGCCGCCCGCGCCGTGCGCCGCCTGCAGGAAGTGCGAGGACGCCGTGGTGACCGTGGGATTGCGGGAGTTGACGTGCAGGCGGACGCTGCCCTCGTGCGCTCCGCAGGCCGCCGCGACGACGACGACGTCGTCCTCCCCGGCATAGATGCGCCGGATGGCGCGTACGCACAGCTGCTGCGGCTCCACGGCCACGACGCGCGCCCCGAGGCGACGGAAGCTGCCGGTCCGGTCGCCCACGTGGGCCCCGATGTCGAAGACCACGTCGCCGGGCCGGACGAAGCGGGCGTAGAACTCGTCCATCGCCGCCTCGCGCGCCGGATCGCCGTAGTAGGACTCCAGCGACCGGCGCAGCGACGACATGGCCGGATCAGCCTTGAGTGCCTCCACCGCGCGGGTACGAGCCCTCACCGGAAGACCGTAGCCCGGACCGGGCCCGGAAACGCCGGCAATCGACAACAGTCGGATGGCCCCGGCCGGGCGGGGGAGCCTGTCGCCGGGCGCGGGACGGGGCAGGATGGGTGGGTGGACATCGAGCCGGTCGACTGCGCCCCGCAGCAGCGGTTCCGGCGGGCGATCCTGGGGCAGCGCTGGGAACATCTCACCTTCCTGCACTGGGCGGTGGCGCCGGAGGTGGTCGCGCCCCTGCTGCCCGCCGGCACCCGTCCGGACACCCTCGACGGGCTCAGCTACGTCGGCCTGATCGGTTTCCGGATGGTGGGGCTGGGCCTCGGCACCGGGCCGGGGGTGCCGTACTTCGGCAGTTTCTGGGAGACCAACGTCCGGCTCTACTCGGTCGACCACACCGGCCGGCGGGCCGTGGTGTTCCGTTCGCTCGACGCGTCCCGGCTGGTGCCGGTGCTGGTCGCCCGGGCGACCCTGCGACTGCCGTACCTGTGGTCGGCGATGCGGCTGGACCGCGACGGTGACCGCTACACCTACCGGTGCCGGCGCCGCTGGCCCGGCCCGGTCGGAGCGACGAGCCGGATGGTGGTACGGGTGGGGGAGCCGATCGCCGAGCCGACCCCGCTGGAGCACTTCGTCACCGCCCGCTGGGGGCTGCACACCCGCGCGTACGGGCGCACGCTGCACCTGCCGAACTGGCATCCCCGCTGGCCGCTGCACCGGGCCGAGCTGCTGCGCCTGGACGACGAACTGGTCGCCGCCGCCGGGTTGCCGCCGCCGGCGGGACCGCCGGCCAGCGTGCTCTATTCGCCCGGCGTCCCGGTCCGGTTCGGCCCGCCGGTCACCCTGCCCGAGACCCGGTGACCGCGGCGCCCGTCGCTCGGCCAGGTGGGACGGGATCGCCGCGCCGTCGTCATCTGGTGCCGGTGGCCGACAGGATGGGCAGGCGGGCCAGGACGTTGGCGGTCGCCACCCGCACCGGATCGGGGTTGGCCCAGCTCCAGTTCGGGTGGGCCCGGTTGGTGAGGAGCACGAGGACGGTCCGGCGGGCGGGGCTCACCAGCAGCGACGTGCCGGTGAAGCCGGTGTGCCCGAAGGCGGTGGGGGCGCTGAGCCGACCCATGAACCACGGCTGGTGCAGCACCACGCCGAGCCCGTGGTCGGCGGTCCGGTTCGGCCGTTCCGGGTCGAGGGCGGGCAGCCCGGGGTTGGCGTTGGTCAGCATCCGGCGGACGGTGCTCTCGGCCAGGATCCGCTGTCCGCCGTACATGCCGCCGTCGAGCAGCAACTGGCCGATGACGGCGACCTCCTGGGCGGTGCTGAAGATGCCGGCGTGCCCGGCGATGCCGCCCAGGTGGTTGGCCACGTCGTCGTGCACCACGCCCCGGAGCAGCCCCCGCGAGGAGCGCGCGTCGGTGGCGACCAGCCGGGTGGCCCGGTCGGTGGCGCTGAGCCAGGTGTTCGGGTTGAAGCCGGTCCAGCGCAGGCCGAGCGGGTCGGTCAGCTCGGTCTTCAGCGCCTGGTCGAGCCGTTGGCCGGTCACCTTCTCCACCAGCTTGCCCACGACCATCAGCCCCACGCTCGAATAGCGGAACACCCGGCCCGGGATCGCCCCGCTGACCAGCGGGGTGGCCAGGACGGCCCGCCACTTCTCGGCCAGCGTGGCGTAGCCGGTCACCGTGGCACCCACGGGGAGCCCGCTGGTGTGCGCGAGCAGCATCGCCACCGTGACCGCCGACTTCCCCGCGCCGGTGAACTCCGGCAGGTAGCTCACCACCGGCGCGTCGAGGTCGAGTCGGCCCTGGTCGACCTGTCGCAGGGCGAGGATGGATGTGTAGACCTTGGTGATCGAGGCGAGGTCGAAGATGGAGTCGGTGCGCATCCGGACCCGCTCACCGGCGGGCAGGAGGACCGGCCCGGCACCGAAGCGCAGGGCCTCGCCGACGGCCGCCTCGGCGTACGGCTGCCCGCCGCTGAGCGCGAGCGCGACCGCCCCGGCGTACATCGGGTGCCTTCTTCGGGCCGTCCTCGTCCGGGTCGGTGGTGTTGACGTCCGCGAAGCCCGCGATGTCGGCGAAGAAGCTGGAGTTCTGCGCGCCGTTCGGCGAG
>NZ_JAEVHN010000706.1:0-3070 GCF_016803375.1 Micromonospora sp. 4G55 | reverse complement strand
GGCCGCCGTGGCGGCGGTCGGTCGCGGCGGGGTCGCCGGGCGACGCCCGGACGCGCATGATGGAGCCTCCGACGCATCGACGCGGGAGGCCGGTCATGGACGCAGCCGAGGCGCTCGCCCTGCTCATGTCGCCGCAGGGGCGCATCGACCCGTACCCCACGTACGAGCGGCTGCGCCGGTACGGGCCGGTGGTCCAGGCCGGTCCGGTGTTCTACGTGGTCACCGGCTACGCCGAGGCTGACGAGATCCTGCGCGACTCCCGGTTCGGGGTGATGGACGACGCGCTGCGCGACCAGTTCCTCCCCGGCTGGCGGGACAGCCCGGCCGTCGCGTCGATCTCCCGGTCGATGCTGCGCACCAACCCGCCCGACCACAGCCGGATGCGGCGGCTCGCGGCCGGCGCCTTCACCCCGCGCCGGATCGCCGCCATGCGCGACGTGGTCGAGGCGCAGGCCGACGAGCTGGTCGACGCGATGCTGGAGCGGGCCCGCGACGGCGAGCCCGTCGACTTCCTGGCCGAGTTCGCGTACCCGCTGCCGGTGGGGGTGATCTGCGCGCTGCTCGGCGTGCCGGCGGCCGACCGGCCGCTGTTCCGGCGCTGGGCCGCCGACCTGACCGGCGTGCTGGAGCCGGAGATCACCACCGAGGAGCTGGCCGTCGCCGACCGGGGCGCCACCGAGCTGCGCGACTACTTCGCCGAGCTGGTGCGGGCCCGCCGCGCCGCGCCCGCCGACGACCTGACCACCGCCCTGGTCCAGGTGCACGACGCCGACGGTGACCGGCTCTCCGGTGAGGAGCTGCTGGCCAACCTGGTGGTGCTGCTGGTCGCCGGCTTCGAGACCACCACCAACCTGCTCGGCAACGGCCTCGTGGTGCTGCTGGACCACCCGCGCGCGGCCGACGCGCTGCGGGAGCATCCCGACTTCGCCCCCGGGTACGTCGACGAGCTGCTGCGCTACGACTCGCCGGTGCAGCTCACCACCCGGATCAACGCGGCGCCGGTGACCTGCGGCGGGGTCGAGCTGCCGGCGGGCAGTTGGGCGTTGCTGCTGCTCGGCGCGGCCAACCGGGACCCCCGGCGCTACCCGGAGCCGCAGCGGTTCGACCCGTGGCGCCCGCAGGTCCACCCGCTGTCGTTCGGGGCCGGCCCGCACTACTGCCTGGGCGCGGGCTCGCCCGGCTGGAGGCGCAGGTCGCCTTCCCGCTGCTGCTGCGCCGGCTGCCCGGCCTCGCCCTGGCCGGTCGGCCCCGGCACCGGACCCGGCTCACCCTGCGCGGCTACGAGACCCTGCCGGTGATCATCGACACGGAGTCGGCGGCGGCGCATCGCGGTACGCCGGCCGGGGCGGCCCCCGGCACTCCGTAGACTGGTACGGCATTCGTCCGTACAGCCGAAGGAGCCACACCGCGTGACCGTCCAGCCCATCCGTCTGTTCGGGGACCCGGTGCTGCGCACGCCGGCCGATCCGGTCGTCGATTTCGACACCGAGCTGCGTAGGCTCATCGCCGACCTCACCGACACGATGCGGGAGCAGAGCGGCGCCGGCCTGGCCGCGCCCCAGCTCGGTGTGGGCCTGCGGGTGTTCACCTTCGACGTGGACGACGTGCTCGGGCACCTGGTGAATCCGGTGCTGGAGTTCCCCGACTCCGAGGAGCAGGACGGCCCGGAGGGCTGCCTGTCCATCCCCGGGCTCTACTTCGACACCAAGCGCCGGCAGAACGTCATCGCCAAGGGCTTCAACGGCTACGGCGACCCGATGCAGATCGTCGGCACCGGGCTGATGGCCCGCTGCGTGCAGCACGAGACCGACCACCTCGACGGGGTGCTCTTCGTCGACCGGCTGGACCCGGCCGGGCGCAAGGAGGCCATGAAGGCCATCCGCCAGGCCGAGTGGTACGACCCGGCCGCCCCGCCCACGGTCAAGCTCAACCCGTACGCCGCCGGCAGCCCCTTCGGTCTGGGGCGGTGAGGCGGATGCGTCTGATCTTCGCCGGCACGCCGGCCGTCGCCGTCCCCGCCCTGGACGCTGTCGCCGCCTCCGGGCACGAGCTGCTGGCCGTGGTCACCCGCCCCGACGCCCCGGCCGGTCGCGGTCGCGGCCTGGTCCGCTCGCCGGTCGGCGCCTGGGCCGACGAGCACGGGATCGAGGTGCTGACCCCGGCGAAGCCCCGCGAGCCGGAGTTCCTCGACCGGCTGCGCGAGCTGGCGCCGGACTGCGTGCCCGTGGTCGCGTACGGCGCGCTGGTGCCGCCGGTGGCCCTGGAGGTCCCCCGGCACGGCTGGATCAACCTGCACTTCTCGCTGCTGCCCGCCTGGCGCGGCGCGGCCCCGGTGCAGCAGGCCGTGCTGCACGGCGACGAGCTGACCGGCGCGAGCGTCTTCCAGCTCGAACAGGGCCTGGACACCGGCCCGGTCTACGGCACGCTCACCGACGAGATCCGGCCGACCGACACCTCCGGCGACCTGCTGGAGCGCCTGGCGCACTCCGGCGCGGGCCTGCTGGTGGCCGTCCTCGACGCGATCGAGGCCGGGACGGCCCGGGCCGAGCCGCAGCCGGCCGACGGGGTGTCTCTGGCCCCGAAGCTGACCGTGGAGGATGCCCGGGTGCGCTGGACCGATCCCGCCTTCGCCGTCGACCGGCGGATCCGGGCCTGCACGCCGGCCCCCGGGCCGTGGACGACCTTCCGGGGCGACCGGGTCAAGCTCGGCCCGGTGACCCCGGTCGGCAACGGCCCCGAGTTGAAGCCGGGAGAGCTGCTGGTGGAGAAGTCCCGGGTGCTGGCCGGCACCGCGACCGTGCCGGTGCAGCTCGGTGAGGTGCGCGCGGCGGGCAAGAAGGCCATGCCGGCGACCGACTGGGCGCGCGGCGTCCGGGTCGGCGCCGGCGAGGTGCTCGCGTGAGCACCCCCTCGGACCGTCCCGACAGCTCCCGTTCCGACCGCCCTCGCGACGACCGGTCCGCCGGCCGGGCCGACGGCTCCCGCGGTGACCGGTTCGACCGGTCCGCGCCCCGGCGCTCCGACGCGCCGCGCGGCGACCGTCCGACCGGCGGCGGTTACCGAGGCGACC
>NZ_JAEVHN010000705.1:0-3071 GCF_016803375.1 Micromonospora sp. 4G55 | reverse complement strand
GGGCGATGACCCACCCGCGTGGCGGCACCTTGAGCTCCGCGCCGACGGTGACGATCACGGCGGCGTGGGCCGTCTGGTCGCTGTTCCACCCGCCGGCACCGCCGCTCGTGGGTGCAGCGCACATGGGCATTGGTAGCGGAATCTTTCTCATCGCGCTGGGCGCGATCATGACCTTCGCCATCCGGGCCAACGTCTGGTGGATCGACCTGCGCGCGGTCGGCTGGGTGTTCATCCTGGCCGGGCTGGCCGTACTGCTCACCACGCTCTGGTTCTGGCAGGACCGGCGCAAGCGGGCACGCACGCTGATCGTGGAGGAGAACCGCCTCTCCCATCCGACCGCGATGATGCCGCCACCGCCCGACCCGCCGCCGCCCACCGCGCCACCGTCCTGACCCGCCGCCCGCGCTGCCGTCCACGCGCTGCCTACCCGGAGGTGCGGTCCGGGGAAGACCTACCGGCTCAGCCGCGGGCGGTGTGGCGGTTCACGATCGCCGCGCCGCCCGGTGCCAGGTCCGCCCACGGCGTCGCGGCCCGGTGCACCACCAGGTCGGTGGTCCGCAGCCCCTCGGGATCCGCCCGTTCCGGGTCGAGCAGCGCCGACAGCAGCGAGATGCCGGGATTGTGGGCGATCAGCAGGACCGTCCGGGCCGTCGGCTCGGCCGCCCGGACCAGGGCGAGCAGCTCGTGCGGCTGCGCCTCGTACGCGGTCGGCTCGTAGCGCACCACGGGTGACGACCCCGCCGGTCCCCCTTCCGGCGGGGATCCCGTCATGCCCATCGCCACGTCGTGCCAGGTCTGCCGGGTGCGCCGGGATGACGAACAGAGCACCACCTCAGGCAGCAGGCCGTGCCGGGCCAGCCAGGCTCCGGCGGCGGCCGAGTCGGCGTGCCCGCGCGCGGTCAGGCGGCGTTCGACGTCCGGGGCGTCCCCGGCGGGTAGTTCGGCCTTGGCGTGCCGGAGCAGCACCAGGGTCCGTTCCTCGGCGTGGGCGTCCGTCATGCGCCCAGCTTGCCTGATTGGCGATCGGAGCGTCTGGGTAAGTCGATGTGTGCCGCACGCTCACCGATGGCCGCGGCGGGTCGGATACGCCAGTGGACATGCCAAGGAGGCGACATCATGGGCATCGGTGCCAGCATCTTCCTCATCGCGCTGGGCGCGATCTTCGCGTTCGCCATCGACGCGAACCTGGGATGGCTCAACCTGAACGTCGTCGGCTGGGTGCTGATGCTCGCCGGCCTCGCCGGGCTGCTCACCACCCTCTACTTCTGGAACACCCGCCGCCGTACGGTGGTGGCCACCCCGGTGCGCGAGGACCGGGTGGTGGCCGACCGGGTCGTGCCGGTGCAGGACGACCGGGTGGTGCGGGAGGAGTACCGCGAGGTGCGCCGCCCCGGCTACCCGGCCTGATCCCCGCAAGCAGACGTCGGGGCCCCGCAAGGGGCCCCGCGTCATGTCCGGGGGAGCTTCGGGCTCAGGCGAAGAGCGCGAAGTAGATGGCGATGTGGTGGCAGAGCGCCGCGAGCAGGGTGCAGGCGTGGAAGAACTCGTGGTGGCCGAAGACGGTGGGCCACGGGTTCGGCCGGCGCAGCGCGTAGAAGACCGCGCCGACGCTGTAGACCGCGCCGCCGACGGCGAGCAGGACCAGCGCGGTCACCCCGCCCTGGTGCAGGATCTGCGGCAGCATCGCCACCGAGACCCAGCCGAGTGCCAGGTAGAGCGGCGCGGACACCCAGCGGGGCGCGTGCGGCCAGACCAGCTTCAGCGCCACGCCGGCCAGCGCCCCGCCCCAGACCACGCTGAGCATGATGGTGGCCATCCGGCGGTCGAGCAGCAGCGCACAGAACGGCGTGTAGGTGCCGGCGATGAACACGAAGATCATCGAATGGTCCAGCCGGCGCATGATCTGGTAGCCCCGCTCCGACCACACCCGCCGGTGGTAGAGGGCGCTGGTGCCGAAGAGCCCGCAGACGGTGAGGCTGTAGATCAGGCAGCTCACCAGGGGTGCCCAGCCCGGGCGGGTGGCTGCGATCGCGCACAGGACGATGCCGCAGACGAGCGCGACGAAGAAGGCGTAGGTGTGCAGCCAGCCGCGCATCCGGGGCTTCCCGATGTCGACCGGCTTGAGCCGGAGCGGTGCGGAGGTGGTCACGGATACAGGTTACGACACCGTAGGTTACCTGCGGGTAGTGCGTCTGGTCACCGCCGCGTCGCATGTGCGCGGGCCCTGGTCGTCGGATCGATCGGGGAGGATGGCGGGATGCGGATCCGACCCGTCGGCCGACACGCTCTCCTGCTCGACTGCGACGACCCCGGCCAGGTGGAGGCGTGGCGTGCCGAGCTGTGGCGCCGCCGCGACGCCGGCGAGCTGAGCGCCGTCGAGATCGTCCCGGCTGCGGCGACGGTCCTGCTCGACGGCGTACCGGACCCGGCGGCCGTCGCCGCGCGGCTCGCCGGGTGGACCCCACCACCGGTCGCCGCCCCGGCCGCCGCCGCCGAGGTCGAGGTCCCCACCGGGTACGACGGGGAGGACCTGCCCGTCGTCGCCCGGCACTGGGGCGTGACCGTGCCCGAGGTGGTGCGACGACTGCGGGAAACGGAGTTCCGGGTGGCGTTCTGCGGTTTCGCGCCCGGGTTCGCGTACCTGACCGGACTGCCGCCGGAGTGGGCGGTGCCCCGGCTGCCCAGCCCGCGTACCCGGGTGCCGGCCGGGTCGGTGGCGCTCGCCGGGCCGTACGCGGGGATCTACCCGACCGCCTCACCGGGCGGGTGGCTGCTGGTCGGGCGCACCGAGCTGACCCTGTTCGACGTGCGCGCCGACCCGCCGGCCCGGCTCACCCCGGGCATCCGGGTCCGGCTGGTGGCCGCGTGATCGACGTGATCGAGGTACGCCGGGCCGGCCCGCTCACCACCGTCCAGGACCTCGGCCGGCCTGGGTACGCGCATCGTCGGCGTACCCCGGGTCGGGGGCACTGGACCCGGCGGCGCTGGCGCTGGCCAACCGCCTGGTGGGGAACCCGGCCTCCGCCGCCGGCCTGGAGATCACCCTGACCGGCTGCGAGCTGCGGCCGACC
>NZ_JAEVHN010000704.1:0-3080 GCF_016803375.1 Micromonospora sp. 4G55 | reverse complement strand
CGGCGACCAGCCGGGCGGCCTCGACGAACCGGCTCACCCGGTCGGCGTCGCCGAGGTCGAAGGAGACCACGCCGGGCATCCGCCGCATCTGCGCGGAGGCCACCGGGTACGCCGGGTCCTCCGGCCGCCCGGGCCAGCGCAGGCCGGTCACGTCGGCGCGCCCGGCGAGCAGCTCGACCACCGCCGCCGCGTTGGCGGACTGCCGGGCCAGTCGCAGATCGAGGGTGCCCAGCGACCGGTGCGCCAGCCAGGCGTCGAAGGCCCCGGGCACCGCGCCGGTGGTGGTGCGCCAGGCGGTCAGCGTCTCCAGCAGCTCCGCCGAGCGGGTCGCCACGTAGCCCAGCAGCAGGTCGGAGTGCCCGGTCAGCGCCTTCGTGCCGGAGGCGACCACCAGGTCGGCGCCGAGGTCCAGCGGGCGTTGCCCGAGCGGGGTGGCGGTGGTGTTGTCGACCACCAGCAGGGTGCCGGCGGCGTGCGCCTCCCGCGCCAGCGCGGCCACGTCGACCACGTCCAGGCCGGGGTTCGCCGGGGTCTCCAGCATCAGCAGCCGGACGCCCTCGAACGACGGGTACGGCCCGACGGTCGGCACGAATCCGACCCGTACCCCCATCCCCTCCAGTGTGGCGGTGGCGAAGGCGCGCACCGGGAAGTACCCGTCGGCGGGGAGGAGCACGGTGTCCCCGGGTCGCAGGACGGCCAGCAGCAGCCCGGTGATGGCGGCCTGACCGCTGGCGAAGACCCGGCAGTCGCCCCCCTCCAGCTCGCCGATGGCCGACTCCAGCAGCCTTCGGGTGGGGTTGTCCGGCCGGCCGTAGCCGTTCGCCGCGGCGGCCGGCCCCGCCCAGGGGTCGAGGTGGTACGGCGCGGCGAAGACCGGCCCGGGCAGGAACGGGTCGCCGGGCACAGGCTCCGGCAGCCCGGCCCGGACGCAGCGGGTGCCGTCCCGCCACTGCGGCTCGGCGGCGCTCATTCGTACGACTCGGGCTTGGCGGTGCGGCTCATCAGGGCGTCCACGGCGAGCCGGGGGTCCATGCCCTCGTGGCAGATCCGCTCGATCTGCTCGGTGATCGGCATCTCCACCCCGTGCGCCCGGGCCAGGTCCCGGATGGCCAGGCAGCTCTTCACGCCCTCGGCGGTCTGCCGGGTCGCCGCCTGCGCCTGCTCCAGCGTCTCCCCCCCGGCCGAGGTGCTCGCCGAAGGTGCGGTTGCGGGCCAGCGGCGAGGAGCAGGAGGCGACCAGGTCACCCATGCCGGCGAGGCCGGCGAAGGTGATCGGGTCGGCGCCGAGCGCGACGCCCAGCCGGGCGGTCTCGGCGAGCCCGCGGGTCATCAGCATCGCCCGGGTGTTGTCGCCGAAGCCCATCGCGGTGGCGATCCCGTACGCCAGGGCGATCACGTTCTTGACCGCCCCGCCCAGCTCGCAGCCGATCACGTCGTCGTTGGTGTACGGGCGGAAGTACGGGGTCCGGATGGAGGACTGCACCAGCGCGGCGCGGCGGGCGTCGGTGCCGGCGACCACGGTCGCGGCGGGCTGCTCGGCGGCGATCTCGGGGGCCAGGTTGGGGCCGGAGACCACCACCACCCGGTCCGGGCTGACCCCGGCGGTCTCGACGATCACCTCGCTCATCCGCCGGGTGGTGCCCAGCTCGATGCCCTTCATCAGGGAGACCAGGGTCGAGTCCGGGGCGAGGTGGCCGGCCCAGTCGGCGAGGTTGCCGCGCAGCGTCTGCGACGGTACCGAGAGCACCACCAGCTCGGCGCCGGAGATCGCCTTGGCCGCCTCGCCGGTCGCCGTGACCCGCTCGGGCAGCCGCAGGTCGGGCAGGTAGTCCGGGTTGCGCCGGTGGACCCGGATGGCGTCGGCGACCGACTCCCGGCGGGCCCAGATCGTCACGTCCCGACCGGCGTCGGCGAGGATCTTGGCGAAGGCGGTCCCCCAGGACCCGGCCCCCAGCACCGCCACGTGGCCGCTCATGCCCTCGCCTCCACACGATCGGCGGCGCGCGGCGCCACCACACTGAGCTGGTCGATCCGCTCGCTCATTCGGTCACCTCGGGAGTACGCGGACGGGCGGGACGTTCCCACAGCGGGGGCGGCGTGCCACCCCGGATGTCGGCGAGCAGGTCGCGCAGGCTCAACATGATCTCGTCGGTCATCTCTTCCAGCACCGCCCGGCTCGGGGTGGCGCCCGCCCACCGGCTCAGGTCGACCGGCTCGCCGGCGACCACGGTCACCGGGGTGCGGGGCCGCAGGCCGAAGCGGGTGGTCCGCGGGTCGAACAGCTTCTCCGGGCCCCACATCGCCAGCGGGATCACCGGCGCGCCGGTGGCCAGCGCCAGCCGGGCCGCCCCGGTCTTGCCCTTCATCGGCCACAGCTCCGGCTCGCGGGTGATGGTGCCCTCCGGGTAGATCACCACCGCGCCGTCGGCGTCGAGCGCGGCGATCAGCTTGTCCAGCGACTTGACCGCGTCGGCGGTGCCGCGTTCCACCGGGATCTGCCGGCAGCGGTGCAGGATCCACCCGATCATCGGCACCCGGAAGACGCTGGCCTTGCCGAGGTACTGCGGCCAACGGCCGGCCTCGTAGATGAAGTGCGCCGAGACCAGCGGGTCGGCGTGCGAGAGGTGGTTGGGCACGATGATGATGCCGCCGTCGCGACGCAACTGCGCGGCGCCGCGCCAGGTGCGCCGGGTCCAGACCAGCATCACGGGCTTGACCAGCGCCACGGCGAAACGTTGCCAGAAACCCAGCCTGCGCCGTGTCACCCTGCCTCCTCGTCGCCCCAACCCCACGCGCCGCACCCACCGGTGCGGCCCGCAGCGGAAATCATGCCTGCTCGCCCCGGGTACGGCCAGTGCGGGTACCACCGTCGACGCTGGCAGGATTGTCGCGTGGGTCAGAGGCGGTGGACCGTGGTGGTGCCGGTGAAGCGCCTGGGCGCGGCGAAGAGCCGGCTGCGGGGCGCGCTGCCGGCCGTACCCCACGAGGAGCTGGCCCTGGCCCTGGCGGCCGACACGGTCCGCGCGGTGCGGGCCTGTCCCGCGGTCGCCGAGGTCCTGGTGGTCACCGGCGACGAGCGG
>NZ_JAEVHN010000703.1:0-3081 GCF_016803375.1 Micromonospora sp. 4G55 | reverse complement strand
TACCGCAACCACCCACGGACCGCGACCCGCCGACGGAGCCCCGCCATCCTGGAGCCGGAGCGCCCCCGCCGGAGGCGCTCTAACAGAAACCCGCGACCGACCCCAGCTCGCCGACGCGGTCGGCGTCCGCTCCCCTACGCCGCGCGGGCTCGTGGCCGCGCGGCCCGGCCGGGCTGCCGGACCGGACCTCACCGGTCAGTCCGTTCTGTCCTCTGCGGCGGCCCCCGGGCTCCCCACTTCCCGCGCCAGCTGCCGGGCGTAGGCGTGACGGCCGCAGAGCGACAGCGGCAGCGGCCGGCGCGCGCCCAGGCGGCGGCGCGTGCGGCCCGTCAAGGGCCGCCTTGATAGACGTACAGAAAGTCCTCCCACACCGGCCGGCAGCCGGCTGTCCGGTCTCGGGACCTGCGTGACAGATCAATCTCGGGACGTGGGTGACACTCCGCCTGTAGAACGCCGCCACTCGACCCGGGCCAGGGCAGCACATCCGCATCCACCAGAGCCCGCAGCGTGGTACTGCTTCAAAGCGACAATGACGGCAGAAGCGGGCGAGCCTATGGTGACCAGTAGGGCGGGCGGGCTGCTGCGGAGGCCCGGGCAGCCGCAGGAGGCAACGTACCTGGAACTGTTCTTCGACCTGGTGTTCGTCCTCGCGCTCTTCCGGCTCACGCAGGGGCTGCTCCAGAATCTGACGTGGATCGGCACCCTCCAGACGCTGGTGTTGCTGCTGGCCCTGTGGTGGGTCTGGTCCCGCGTTGCGGGGACAACCGACAGGTTCGATCCGCAACGACCGCCGATACAGCTGCTGGCCATCGCGTCCATGTTTGGCATCCTGGTGATGGCCGCCGCGACGCCGGAGGCGTTCGGCAAGCGGGGCCTATTCTTCGCGGGCGCGTACGTCGCCATTCGGATTGGCGCCAGCGTCGTCCTCGTGCTCCTGCTGCGCGGCCACCAGGCGCAGCGCGCCTTCCTGCGGCAATTCTTCTGGTACGGCGTGTCCGCCGTGCCATGGATCGCGGGAGCCGTCGCGCACGATACGGCGCGTCTGGCGCTGTGGACGCTGGCGGTGGCCGTCGACTACACGTCGACCGCACTCCGCTTGCCCACACCGGGGTTGGGTCGCCTTGCGCGATCGGAGCTTGCGATCCTGGGCGAGCACTTGGCCGAGCGCTTCCGGCAGTTCTTCATCATTGCGCTCGGCGAGTTGATCCTGGTCACGGGTCTGGCGTTCGGCACCAGTGGCTTCGGGGCCGAGCACAGCGTTGCAGCCTTGGTGTATTTCACTACCACCGTGCTGTTGTGGCGAATCTATATCTACCGGGCCGGGGAGCTGCTGGCGGAAGCCATCGCAGCCGCCCCCGATCCGCTCCGCCTCAGCATCTCGGCAACCTACTCCCACCCGATCATGGTGGCCGGTGTCGTCCTCACCGCCAACTGCGTCGATCACGTCCTCGCCCACCCGTTCGGACATGCAGAGCCGATCTGGATCGCCATGATCCTCGGTGGACCCGCGCTGTTCCTGGCCGGGCGCGGCATCTTCGAGTACGCGGTCTTCGCCCGCGTGTCCCGCAACCGGCTGATCGGTGTCCTGGTCCTCGCCGCCCTCTCACCGGCGATGATCCGGGCGCCGCGGCTGGTGATCGCCATCGCCGCTGCTCTCGTCCTGGCCGCGATCGCCCTATCCGATGCAGCCCGCGCCCGAGGACGCCCACCCGAGCCGCCGTCACCGCCCCGCTAGCCGGAAGTGTCACCCACGTTCCGAGACTCCTCTGTCACGAACGTCCTGAGACCTGGCACGGCCGGCCGCCGGCCGTCCCGCCTCGGCCTGAGAGATCACGGCGGGTTGACGTGTCGGTACCCGGTGCTACTCTGGCGCTCGTCGGACACGCCAGCGCGGCCTTCCCGCCGGATCGCTGGACTCGACGTCGGAGATGCCGAGCGGCCTTCCTGCCGCTGATGCGGGCCAAGTCCCGCCGGCTCTCGATCGCACCGGCCGCAGCGCCAGTCCTCCGAATCCGCTGAGCGGCCCAGCACGGCCTCACCTGCCGTCCACGATGGCCCGGATTCGCTCACCTCCACCAGTGGGGGCAGCCTGCGGCCACCGCCGGATGCCGACATCCCAGGCTCCCCACCCGTGCCGGCCCTCATGACCGGGCTGCTGTTAAAGCTGCTGTACGCAAGCAGAAAGGCCACCTCCCGAACCCGGGAAGTGGCCTTTGACCTGCGTGGGCGATACTGGGATCGAACCAGTGACCTCTTCGGTGTGAATGTCGATTCCGACTGCCGTTGCACTCCAACCGATGTCGTCTGATGCCGTTGTATGCTTTTCGGCCGCTGTCGGAGGTTGCTTGGCGTTGGGTCTTGCTGAACGTCCTGCTGACTTCTTGCTGACGCAGCGCCGCCAGCGTCTGCGCCTGCGCTCCTGGGCTACTTTACCCGTCGCTGCTGGTCGGCTGAGCCGGCTGGGATCACCGCGAGCAGGCCCAGGCCCTGGCCACCCTGATCGTCGCCCGCGAGCAGGAGGACGGCTGGGCCGCCGCCCGGCTGTTGCCGCTGGTCGCGGGGTTGCGCGAGATCCTGCCCTGGGTACGCCAGTGGCACGGCGAGTTCAACCCGGAGTGGGGTGCCTCGCCGGCGGACATCTACGCCGACTTCCTCGCCGAGACCACCAACCGGCTGCACCTCACCGACGAGGCGTTGACGTCGTGGCGCCCGCCGAAGGTCACCCGGGGTCGTAAGGCGAAGGCCTGAGTGAGCGTCCGGAAACAACCGGCTGATGAGATCGCCGCCGCGGTACGTGCGATGTAGGTCGGCGGGCGCCGCTGCCGGTGGTGATCCGGGATGAGTTGGGTGAGTTGTTCGCCGACGAGGCGTTCGCGGCTGCCGTGCTAGCCGGCGTCGGTCGACAACCTCGCGAACAACGTGACTGGTGAAATTGGATTCCTCATCGGTGGCTCCGCGCATCGTGTTAGCTTGATTCTCGTGATTACCGGTGCGAGATCACTGTTGTTTGTTGCCGGTCTTCTGACGATCGGCATGACAGCGTCCGGCACGCCTGCGTCCGCCGGAGTGGCGTCCGGGGGT
>NZ_JAEVHN010000702.1:0-3082 GCF_016803375.1 Micromonospora sp. 4G55 | reverse complement strand
GCCGAGCGCCGCGCGCCGTCGGTCCCGGCACGGACCGCGCCGGTTGCGCGGGCAGCGGAACGGTCGGAAGCCGACAAGGCCTCTCCGCGACGCTACGGACCTGATGACGTGAACGACTCAGGCGGTCGCCGGACCCCGTCGTTTCGCACCCGGAACCGACGACGGCGCGGGAGTTCGTGATTCGTTCCCGTCATCAGGTCTGTAGTACCGGCGGCACATCCTGCCGCCGACCGCCGATCACCGACCGCGACCGCCGGGCAGCGGCTGCGGTCGTGGCGAGTCGGTGCGCTCAGCCGCCGACGTGGATGCCCGGTCGGCGCGACGGGTCCGGCTCACTCTTGCGGATGATCTCCCGGACCACCGGCGGCGTGTCGCCCCGGCCGAGGATGAGGTACCGCAGCAGGTGGGCGAGCGGGTTGCCCTCGGACCACTCGAAGTGCGCGTGCGGGCGTACGCCGGTGCCGTCGCGCAGGGCGAGCAGGATGGCCGCGATGGCGTTCGGGACGGCCGGGCTGCTGGCCCGCAGCACCCGGTAGCCGCCGACCTCCACGCCGTGCACCCGCAGCACCTGGCTGAACTGGGACGGGTCCACCACGTCGATCTCCAGGAAGAGCACGTCGGCCGCGCCGGGCACCGGGTTCATGCCGCGCTGCGCCCGCTCCTTGACCCGGTACTCCTTGAGCGCCCCGCTGTCGCGCTTGTTGGCGATCAGGTGCAGTCGGCCGTCGTGGGTCAGCGAGTCGGCGATGAACCGCCGGGCGGCGGGGTCGAACTCGATCCGCTCCGCCCGCAGCTCGGTGGTGCGGGACACCCGGGAGATCAGCGAGACGGCGATGATCCCGGCGATGAACAGGGCCGAGATGGCGAGGCGTCCGGCTTCTCGATCACGTTCTCGGTGAGGGCGTAGAGCAGCACGGCGGTGAGCAGGCCGAAGCCGGCCCCGGCGATCCGGTGGTGGGCCCGCACGGCCGCGATGGTCACCGCCACCGCGCCGGAGACCATCATCGCCAGGATCCCGGTGGCGTACGCTCCGGCCTGGTCGTTGACGTCCGCGCGGAAGGCGACCGTGATGGCGATGCTGATCACCGTGTAGACGATCACCACCGGCCGGACCGCCCGCCCCCACTCCGGCGCCATCCCGTACGACGGCAGGTAGCGCGGCACGATGTTGATCAGGCCGGCCATCGCCGAGGCGCCGGCGAACCAGAGGATCAGCACGCTGCTGATGTCGTAGACGGTGCCGAACGCCTCGCCGAGGTGTTCGTGCGCCAGCCAGGCCAGCGCCCGTCCGTTGGCGGCACGACCCGGCCGGAACTCCTCCGCCGGGATCAGCACCGTGGTGACGAACGTGGTGGCGATCAGGTACACCGACATGATCAGCGAGGCGGTAGCGAGCAGCTTGCGGGTGTTGCGGATCCGCGCCTCCAGGCGCTGCCGGGAGTCCTCCCCCGCCCCCTTCACCAACGGCATCATGCTGACCCCGGTCTCGAAGCCGGACAGGCCCAGCACCAGCAGCGGGAAGGCCAGCACGGCGGGCCCGAGCAGGTCGCCGAGACCGGTGCCGCCGGCGGTCAGCGCCGCCGTCCAGTCGCCCACCAGGGACGGGTCCGCGGCCACCTCGGCCAGCCCGACCACGACGATCACCGCGTTCAGCCCGAGGAAGACCGCGACCAGCGGGATGGCCACGCTGACCGCCTCGCTGAACCCGAGCAGGAACACCCCGCCGAGGATCAACAGCAGCACCACGGTCACCACCACGGCGGCGGCCGTGCCGTGCGGGAAGGACGCCGGCAGGTACGGGTTCTCCAGCAGGTGGACCGTGGCGTCGGCGGCGGAGAGGGTGATCGTGATGATCCACGAGGTGGCGACGAAGCCGAGCAGCACCAGGACGAAGATCTTGCCGCGCCAGAACGGCAGCAGCCGTTCCAGCATCGCCACCGAGCCCTGCCCGTGCGGGCTCTCCCGGGCCACCCGCCGGTACATCGGCAGCATCCCGAACAGGGTCAGCGCCACGATGAGCAGGGTGGCCAGCGGGGAGAGCGCCCCGGCCGCCAGCGCCGCGATGCCGGGCAGGTACGACAGGGTGGAGAAGTAGTCCACGCCGGTCAGGCACATCACCCGCCACCAGGGGTGGCGCTTCTGCGTACCCTCCTCCGCCTCGGGACCGACGGGCTGCACCTGGTGGGCGAAGAGCCAGCGCCGCAGCGGGTCGGCCGCCGGGCGGGGACGGGCGTGGCTCTCCACGCACTCCGGGACCCTCACCGACCCGACCGGGTGCGCTCCCCCTGCAGCGGATCGCGGGCCGCCCGCACCTCGGGCCCGAGACCCGGCGGCGTGCCACGCCGTCCCCGGCTACGCCGTGGCTTCGCCCCGTCCCGCCCGTCCGCCATCCCCGTCCCACTCTCTACGGTCCTGCACCGACCGTAGGCGGTACCCGCGGCGCCGCTCGCCGGAACCGGCAAGCCGGGAGATCATCGCGGGCGCGCACCGCGCGGGCCGGCTGCTTCAGCCCGGTGGTGCCGCCAGGACGTCGCGCAGGGCCTCGGGGTCGGAGACGGTGACCGTGGCGCCCGGGTGGCGCGGCCACGGTCCCGGCACCAGGGCCGGGACGGCTTCGGCGAATTGCACGCAGACCCCGGCGGCGGTGCTGGTGCCGAAGGTGACCCCCTGGTCGGCGAACGACAGGTGCGGCCCGATCGTCCGCCACCACCGGTACGGCCCGTCGAGTCGCGCCCCGGTGATGTTGGCCCGCGGGGTGCGGAGCCGCCAGGGTCCGTACCGGATGTCGAGCGCCTCGTCGTCGACGAGCACCCAGGAGGTCTCCGGGCGTACGCCGAGCAGCGCCAGCGGGGCCCGGAAGGCCGGGTCGAAGCGGAACGCGGAACGGTGCACGGGCATGACCCGCGGGTACCCGGTGCCGGCCGGCCGACACCCCGGCTCACTCCAGCGCGCGAATCCAGTCCTCGACGTGCGCGTCGAGGTGCGCGGCGGCCCGCCAGTACGGGCGTCGACGGTGAAGATCCGGGCCCAGGGCTGCACCCCGTCGCGGGCGCCGTCGCGCAGCAGCGCGTACCTCGCCCGG
>NZ_JAEVHN010000701.1:0-3086 GCF_016803375.1 Micromonospora sp. 4G55 | reverse complement strand
CCGCCGCAAGGGCGGTGCGCAACCGGTCGATGTCCAGCCGCCCGCAGGCGACGGCGTCATACAACGCCCCATGACCCCGACGGTGCTCACCCACCAGCGACAACTCCACCAACGACCGGACCGGCCCGTCAGCGCACAACACCGCGTCCGTCAGGTCGAACAACGCGTCCGCCCGAGCAGTCAAGCAGTCATAGAACTCTCGCCGGAACCCCGCCAACTCCCCGACGGCATCAGCCGGACCACGGTCATGCACACTGGTCACCAGAACAGCCCTTGGTAATTGATGTTCTTCCCTAGACAAGAAGATCATCAACCAAGGGCTGTTTCCGTCATCGGCCGGGGTCCCCACAGGACCTCAGGGGTTAAAAATCAAGCTAGGGCCGGGCTTACCAGCGTCAGCCGGCCGGGCGCTCCAGTTCGCCTCGCACCGTGAGGAAGTCGGCGGTGCGGTCGCCCTGCGGGCGGGAGGAGACGAAGGCAACCACTCCGACCGTTTCGCTGTCCGCCCAGCCGCAGACCGTCATAAAGCTCTCGTCCTCGGTGCGTCCGCGCCCGCAACGGGCCTCGCCCCCGAACCGGCCTACCTCAATCCTCTCGGTGGTGGGCGTCCGGTACGACCGGAGTGCGCGGTCCAGGGCACCTGCTTGGTCGGACACCCTCCCGGATGCGCCGCTGACGAACACTACGTCCGCGTCTGGAGTCTCGCCCCCGTAGGCCCAGCCGACC
Source organism: Micromonospora sp. 4G55 (assembly GCF_016803375.1). NCBI lineage: Bacteria > Bacillati > Actinomycetota > Actinomycetes > Micromonosporales > Micromonosporaceae > Micromonospora > Micromonospora sp. 4G55. Next base: position 2,360 of record NZ_JAEVHN010000701.1, on the reverse strand, counting down.
GCGCTGGTCGGTTCACCAACCTCGCGCTTCAGCTGGTCCAATCGAGACCGGGGCACCCCGGTCAGCACCCGGCTCATCGACTTGGGCATTCCGAGGATGGTCTCTGGCGTGTGCAGCTTCCGGGGCGGCGAGCTGCTTGCCTCTGCCCGCGTCGTGGGTGTCGGTGACGTGCACCCGGCGGTCAGCAGTAGCGCGGCCACCGCCAGCAACAGGACGGCCAGGGCGGCTGTTCGGGCGGTGAGGGTGCGACCGATCGTCGCCATAGTGCTCCTATCGGGGGCATCGGGAGCGGTAGCTTAATCCCCCGGTCGGTGGTGAGCGCCCGCACATGCCGCTGACAAAGCGCGGCGTCCGCGAGCGCGCCCGTCACCGTCCGTTCCCACTGTCGTCGGGTCGCTCGCCTCGTACCCGCGGGGCGGACCTGCGTTAGGCAGACTGTCCCGGCTGACCGCATGAGGCGGGAATCGAGGGAGCGGGTTGGGAGCAGCCGGGTGCACTGAACGGCGTTGAACTGCACTCAACGGCACCGAATGGCGCCCAACGGCGTACGCCGCGACCTGCTGTCTTGCGTTTTCGCAGGTCAGAGCAGGCGGAGCCTCCTGCTTCACAAACTGCGCTCAACGGCAGTGAACAGCAGTCAATGGCAGTCTATGTTGCCTGGTGGGGGAGTATCCGCAGGTCAGGCGGTAAAGAGCTTGCGGCGGCCCGGGCCTTACAGGTGGGTGCGGATTGGGTGCAGCTTGGCGAAGTGGTCACCGCCGCACGAAGTGCTCACCAGGGCTGCGGGCAGGGGAGGGCCTTGACCTGCGGTGATCTGTTCGAGTGGGTCGGCGTGACCTCCCAGAAAAGACCGAAGTGGTCAGGGTCCGCTGCTCCCCACTTTGGAGGGTGCTGGCTGTCGTCCTGGGGCTCGTATACGCCAGTCGCGAGAGCCGTGCTGCATCGACGTACCGCTCTAGGGTCGCGCCGGCGGCGTCGGTATGTATCCCGGCAATTGAGACTCAGATCCCATCGTCGGCCTTTCTGGACAGGGCTTGTTGCGGGGTGACCTCTTCGGCGTACCCGAAGGCCTCAGCACTGGTGGCTTGCGTTTCTCGGACGGGCTTCGCGGGCGACGTCCGCACATGCCGCGAAGCGCTCGCCACTGTCGTTGGCCGTGGTGCCGACAGACCCACTCCTACTCGCCAGCGGAGTCCCAGACACGCTCGAACGCGTCTCGCGTAACCATGTAGCGGTTCCAGTCCTCGTCCGCGTCATCGAGGCTCGCCTGCCCCAGGCTTCCGTGCTGGTCTTCCTCATGTCCGGGCCCGTAGCGGAGAACCGGGCCGTTGTCGTACGCCTCGATCTGCCGCACGTGCCAGCCGTCTTCATCGACCTCGAAGTACCAGACCGAGGGTCCCCAACCGTCGAATTCGTCGCCTCGTGACTCATCCCAGCGACGGCGGAGGAAGCGGCTCGCCATAGCGGGAGCCTACGGTCCGCGCACCCACACACTGCCGACAACCGCGCGGCGTACCGCGAAGCCGGTTTCCACACTCCTGGGCATCCAGCCCGCTGACCTCGCCGCTCGGAAGACGGCTCGTGCAACCGAAACTCAACCGCCGGTCACGAGCACAACCCGGTCGGCCTCCACGTCGTACCCGAGCACCGGCTCGTTTCCCAGCCCCTCGGGCGTCATCAGCACCGACTTGCGTAGCCTGCGGCCGATCGTGGTCATGAATCGGCAGAGGACATCCAACTGCTGTTGTCCCTGCAGCTCACGCAAGTCGACATCGAAGTCTATCTGCGAAGCCTCGTACAGCCGGAAGATCGCGAGAACACCCTGTGCTGGCGAGACGTTCAACTGGACGCCGGCCTCCTCGCGGAGACTCAGCATGTCCTCGACCGCGGCGGGCAGTGGGCGCGCATCTCTGTCGACTAGGTAAGCGAGCTGCCAGCCCTCCGACCTCACGAGGTCGACAAGAGCCTGCCAATCCTCGACGGTCGTCTCCGGCACGTGCACATCCGGGAGCGTCCCGTTCAGGTCAAGGTCGAACCAGACCTGAACGTCCTCCCACAGCAAGTCGCTCACACCGCCATGCTGCCGAAAACCCATTCTCACCGCGGCCGAGTTTCCTGACGGCCAACGTCACGCCGCCACGGCCGACCACAAGCCAAACTCGGACTGGACCGTCCCCCCAACTGGGCGCACTCTCATAGCCGCGATGAGCGCGGCCCTGTCGCGGACCGTGAGCGCCTCCGCGACGCGTCTTAAGGATCATGTCAAGCGTCTGGTGGGACGCCATTGTCAAGCATGTCCCGTGACGGGACGGGGCTTGACCACGTCGCGTTGCCGAATTGCGCTCTATCAGATCAAGGCG
>NZ_JAEVHN010000700.1:0-3092 GCF_016803375.1 Micromonospora sp. 4G55 | reverse complement strand
AGGCGGCGCACGACGTCACCGCCAGCTTCCCCGACGGCCAGCTCTACGCGGAGCTGCGCGGGATGAGCGGTACGCCGGTCGAGCCGCGAGAGGTGCTCGGGCGGTTCCTCCTGGCGTTGGGTACGGCGGTCGACCGGCTCCCCGACGGCATCGAGGAACGGGTGGAGCTCTACCGCACCCGGATGGCCGGGCAACGCACCCTGATCCTGCTGGACGACGCCGCCACCGAGCAGCAGATCCGGCCGCTGCTGCCCGGCACGGTCGGCTGCGTCGTCGTGGTCACCTCGCGCAGCCCGCTCGGCGGGCTGGCCGGCACGGTCCTCACCGAGCTGGCGGTGCTGCCCGAGGAGGAGTCCGTCGAGCTGCTCGCCCGGCTGGTCGGCGGGCACCGGGCCGCCGCCGAGGACGTCTCCACCAGCCGCATCGTGCGGCAGTGCGGCGGCCTGCCGCTGGCCATCCGGGTGGCCGGAGCGCGGCTGGCCAGTCGCCAGCGGTGGCCGCTCAAGCTGCTGGCCGACCGGCTCGCCGACGAGCGGCGCCGGCTGGACGAGCTGGCGATCGGCGACCAGGAGGTACGCGCCAGCATCGGGCTGAGCTATCGCGGCCTGGACGCCGGGGACGCCGCCGTGCTGCGGGTGCTGGGTCTGCTGGGCCTGCCCGACTTCCCCGCCTGGGTGGCCGCGATCGCCCTCGACCTGGGCGAGGAGGACGCCGAGCAGGCCATCGAGCGGTTGGTGGACGCCCAGCTGGCCGACTTCGTCCAGGTCGACGGCACCGGTCACCTGCGCTACCGGCTGCACGACCTGGTCCGGCTCTACGCCCGCGAGCGCGCCGAGGCCGAACACCCCGAACCCGAGCTGCGGCAGCTGGTGAGCCGGGTGACCACCACCTGGCTCTGGCTGATCGACGCGGTGCGGCGGGGCGCGCCGACCGGCCCGCCGCCCGCCGGAGCCACCCGGGCGCTGGGCGACCTCGTCGAGCGGGTGCTCGACCAGCCGCGCAGCTGGTTCATTACCGAACACGACTCGCTGGTCCGGGCGGTGGAGGTGGCCGCCGAGCGGGGACTGGACCAGCAGGCCTGCGACCTGGCCTCGCTGCTGTCCACCTTCCCGTACGCCAGCGCGAGCCGGTTCGAGAGCTGGACGCGTACCCACGACGTGGCGCTGGCCGCGGCCCGCCGCAACGGCAACCGGTACGGCGAGGCCGTCCTGCTCTCCGGCTTCGGCCAGCTCCGCTGCGCCCAGGACCGGTACGCCGAGTCGGCGCAGTACCTGACCCAGGCGCTGGAGGCGTTCCGGGAGGGCGGGCACCGGCACGAGGAGGCGTTCACCCTGACCGCGCTCGGGGCGACGTGCCGGGAGCGGTGTCGCTTCGCCGAGGCGCTGTACTTCCTCGACTGCGCCGAGGAGATCGCCCGGGACCTCGGGGACGACGCGGTGCTGGCGGACGTCCGGAGGCTGGCCGGGGCGGTCCGGCTGGAACAGGGCGACCTGACCGGCGCCCGCGCCGACCTGGAGCTGGCGCTGCGCGGCTACGAGGGGCTCGGCGACCGGCGGGGCGTGGCGCTGACCTGGCGGATGCTGTCGCTGCACCACCGGGCCCGCGACGAGCTGCGGGAGGCGCTGGCGCTGGCGGTGCGCGCCCGGGACACGTTCCGGGAGCTGGACGAGAGCCTGCTGGCGGCGTACGGGGACCGGGCGGTCGGCAAGGCCCTGGTCCGGCTGGGCCGCAGCACCGAGGCGGCGGGTCTGTTGCAACGATCGCTGGCCGCCAGCCGGCGCGCCGGTGACCGCTGGGGGGGAGGCCGCCACCCTGCGGGTCATCGGTGAGTTGCACCTGGCCCGGCGGGAACTGGCCGACGCCGAGCGGTTCCTGCGGGCCTCGCTGCGGCTCTGGGACGAGTTGGAGCTGGCACTGCCCCGGGCCCGGGTGCTGCGTGACCTGGCCCGACTGGCCGCGCTCCGGGGGCACGACGACGCGGGCCGGCTGGCCCGGGAGGCGCTGCGGGTCTTCGAGGACCACGGCGCCCGGGAGCGCGCGGAGCTGGCGGCGGAGCTGGCCGGGGGCCGCTCACCGGTCCTCTAGGCCCGTCTGTAATCCGCTCTGTAATCCGCTGTAGACCGCGTTGCAGCGGCCCTGTCGGAATCCTCCAGCCCGCCCGCCGAACCTCCTTCCATCAGCGGCGACAACCGCCGCACGGAGGAGGAGATCACGATGCGGAAGCTGAGGATGCGCGACCGGCTGCTGCGGATGATGGCCGCCGGCCTGGTGCTGGCGGCGACCACCATGGGCACGGTCACCGTCGGCCTCACCACCACGGCGGCGCCGGCGCAGGCGTCCGTGGTGGCCGGCTCGATCACGCGGACGGAGGTGCTGGCCCGGGCGCAGTGGTGGATGAACACCTACGGCGTCATCTACAGCCAGAGCCAGTCCAACCAGAAATCGGACGGTGACGGGCACTACTACCGGCCGGACTGCTCCGGCTTCGTCTCGATGGCCTGGCACCTGCCGAAGAAGAGCGACGGCTGGGACCGGAACACCGGTGACCTGGCGGACTTCGGCGACACCACGAGGATCAGCCTCGGCTCGCTGCGGCCCGGCGACGCCATCCTCGGCGAGGGCTACGGGCATGTCGCGCTCTTCGACAGATGGGCGAACGCCGACCGGACCCAGATGTGGATCTACGAGGAGTACGGCACGAACAAGGAGGGCCGGCACGTCATCCAGGACCGCTCCTGGTACGCGGGCAACGGCTTCGTCGGGCTGCACTACAACCGCATCCGAGACGGCGCGGTGATGAACAACGACTTCGACGGTGACGGGGACGCCGACGTGCTGGCCCGCAACGCGTCGACCAAGGACCTGCACCTGTACCGGGGCAACGGCTCGGGCGGCTTCAGCTCGGGCACCGGCGCGGCGTTCAGCAACAACTGGTCGGCCTTCGACATCATCTTTAACGCCGGTGACTTCGACGGTGATGGCGACGCGGATGTGCTGGCCCGTGCCTCCACCACCAAGGACCTGTGGCTGTACCGGGGCAACGGCTCGGGTGGGTTCTCCTCCGGTGCCGGAGCGATCAGCAACAACTGGTC
>NZ_JAEVHN010000699.1:0-3103 GCF_016803375.1 Micromonospora sp. 4G55 | reverse complement strand
CGTCCGCGAGGCCGGCTCCGCCGAGTACGCGTACGAGGTGCAGTTCCTGCTCGACGCCGACCACGAGGCGGTGGCCCGGATGCGCGCCGAGCTGGCCGGCCTGGGCGACTCGCTGGTGGTGGTCGGCGACGGCGCCTCACCGGCGGCCTCCACCACCTGGAACGTGCACGTGCACGTCAACGACGTCGGCGCCGCGGTCGAGGCGGGCGTGGTCGCCGGCCGGCCGTACCGGATCTCGGTGACCCGCTTCGCCGACCAGACCGTCCCGGCGCCCCGGCCCGGCCCGTCCGCCGACGGCCGGGCGGCCGTGGTGGTCGCGGCCGGCGCGGGCATCGCGGAACTCTTCGCCGGCGAGGGCGCCACGGTCGTGCCGGGCAACCCGTCCACCGGCGAGCTGCTGGACGCGATCCGCGCCACCGACGCGGCCCGCGTGGTGGTGCTCCCCAACGACCCGAACACCCAGGCCGTGGCGAGCGCCGCCGCGAAGGAGGCGCACCGGCTGGGCATCAAGGTCAGCGTGGTGCCGACCCGCTCGCCGGTGCAGGCGCTGGCCGCGCTCGCGGTGCGCGACCCCCGACGGCGCTTCGAGGACGACGTGATCGCGATGGCCGAGGCCGCCGGCGCCTGCCGGTACGCCGAGGTCTGCCACGCCAGCCGGGAAGCCCTCACCGTGGCCGGCCCCTGCCGCCCCGGCGACGTGCTGGCGCTGGTCGAGGGGGAGGTGCACCTGATCGGCGCGACCTGGTCGACACCTGCGCCGCGGTGGTCGACCGGATGCTGGGCGGCGGCGGTGAGCTGGTCACCCTGCTCACCGGCGCGGACGCCCCGGACGGTCTCGCCGACGCGGTGCGCGCACACGTCGGCCGGCGCTGGCCGTTCGTCGAGGTGCAGGCGTACCCGGGCGGCCAGCCGCACTATCCGCTCCTGGTGGGGGTCGAATGACGTCCGAGCCGTCCACGGTGGACACGCCGCTGAAGAAGCTGGTCGGCGAGAAGACGGCCAAGGCCCTGGCCAGCCACCTCGACCTGCACACCGCCGGCGACCTGGTCTACCACTTCCCCCGCCGGTACGACGAGCGCGGCGAGCACACCGACATCCGCTCCCTCGACGTGGGCGAGCAGGTCACCGTGCTGGCCCAGGTGCAGCGCACGGCGGTGCGGCCGATGCGCCAGCGCCGGGGCAACCTGCTGGAGGTGACCGTCGGCGACGGCTCCGGCGGCGTGCTCACCCTGACCTTCTTCGGCAACCAGGCGTGGCGGGAGCGGGAACTGCGCCCCGGGCGCTGGGGGCTCTTCGCCGGCAAGGTCACCGAGTTCCGGGGCAAGCGGCAGCTCAACGGCCCGGAATACCAGCTCCTCGGGGATTCGACCGACGGCGAAGCGGCGGCGAGCGAGGAGATCGAGGAGTTCGCCGGCGCGCTGATCCCGGTCTACCCGGCCGCCGCGGCCGTACCGACCTGGGTGATCGCCCGGTGCGTCCGGGTGGTGCTGGACACCTTCACCCCGCCGGAGGACCCGCTGCCGGCGACCGTACGGGCCGGGCGCAACCTGGTCGGCATCGGCACCGCCCTGCGGGAGATCCACCGCCCCTCCAGCAAGGAGGAGCTGTACCGGGCCCGCCGCCGGCTCAAGTGGGACGAGGCGTTCGCCGTCCAGCTCACGCTCGTGCAGCGCAAGCACCGGGCGGCGTCCTGGCCGGCCCGGCCCCGCCCGCCGAAGCCCGGCGGACTGCTCGACGCGTTCGACGCCCGGCTGCCGTACGAGCTGACCCCCGGCCAGCGCGACGTCGCGTCGAGATCGCCGCCGACCTGGCCACCCCGCACCCGATGCACCGGCTGTTGCAGGGCGAGGTGGGTTCGGGCAAGACGGTGGTGGCGCTGCGGGCCATGCTCCAGGTGGTCGACGCCGGGGGGCAGGCGGCGCTGCTCGCCCCGACCGAGGTGCTCGCCGCGCAGCATTACCGGGGCATGCTCGACCTGCTCGGGCCGCTGGCGATGGCCGGGGAGCTGGGCGGGGCCGACGACGCCACCCGGGTGGAGCTGGTCACCGGTTCGCTCGGGGCGGCGGCCCGGCGGCGGGCGCTGACCGAGGTCGCCGAGGGGCGGGCCGGCATCGTGCTCGGCACCCACGCCCTGCTCTACGAGGGGGTGGACTTCGCCGACCTGGGCCTGGTGGTCGTCGACGAGCAGCACCGGTTCGGCGTGGAGCAGCGCGACGCGCTGCGGTCCAAGGCCGACCAGCCGCCGCACGTGCTGGTGATGACCGCGACGCCGATCCCGCGCACGGTGGCGATGACGGTCTACGGCGATCTGGAGACCTCCACCCTGTCCCAACTGCCGCAGGGCCGCTCGCCGATCGCCTCGCACGTGGTGCCGGCGGCGGAGAAGCCGGCCTTCCTGGACCGGGCCTGGCGCCGGCTGCGCGAGGAGGTGGCCGCCGGCCACCAGGCGTACGTGGTGTGCCCGCGCATCGGTGATTCGAGGTCCGGGGCCGGAGCGGCCAACGCGGAGGCGCCGGACTTCGAACCAGGGCCGGCGAGCGAGGAGGAGCCGCCGCGGGAGGACGACAACGGGCGGCGGCCCCCGCTGGCCGTGACGGAGGTGGCGCCGCTGCTCGCCGAGGGGCCGCTGCACGGGCTGCGGATCGGTGTCCTGCACGGCAAGCTGCCCGCCGACGAGAAGGACGCGGTGATGCGTTCCTTCGCCGACGGCGACCTGGACGTGCTCGTCGCCACCACCGTGGTGGAGGTCGGCGTCAACGTGCCGAACGCCACCGTGATGATCGTGCTGGACGCCGACCGGTTCGGCGTCTCCCAGCTGCACCAGCTGCGGGGGCCGGGTGGGTCGGGGCACCGCCCCCGGGCTCTGCCTGCTGGTGACCGAGGCGGCCGAGGGGTCCTCAGCCCGGGAACGCCTGGACGCGGTGGCCTCCACCACGGACGGTTTCAAGCTGGCCGAACTGGACCTGGAACAGCGCCGGGAGGGCGACGTGCTCGGCGCCACCCAGTCGGGGCGCCGCTCGCACCTGCGGCTGCTGTCGCTGCTGCGCGACACCGACCTGATCCGCGACGCCCGCGCCGAGGCGATCGCCCTGGTCGAGGAGGA
>NZ_JAEVHN010000698.1:0-3113 GCF_016803375.1 Micromonospora sp. 4G55 | reverse complement strand
CGCGCTGGCGCTGATCGGCTGCCTCGGCGGCGGCGCGCTCACCACGGCGCAGTGGCTGCTGTTCCGCCCGCAGGCGGCGGTCGACGCCTACTTCTCGGCGCTGGACGACGGGGACGGCCGGGCCGCCCTGGCGGCGTTGACCCCGGACGCCAGGGCGACGGCGGGCGACGGCGAACAGCTCGCCCGGATCGTCGGCGGGAAGGGCTACCAGCCGCCGACCGACGTGGACGTCACCTCGGTCGAGCGCGACGGCGACGAGGCCGTCGCCAAGGTCGCCTACACCCTGGCCGGGCAGAAGCTGAGCGCCGAGCTGCCGCTGCGCCGGGACGAGTCGGCGACCCTCGGGCTGTTCCACCGGTGGCAGATCGCCGCGCCACCCGCGCGGCTCAGCCTCCCCGGCGCGGCGGGCCTGACCGTCAACGGCCAGCCCACGCCGGCGGCTGACGAGGGCGTCGAGCTGGCGCTGCTGCCCGGGACGTACACGGTCGGCGGCCAGCGCAACGCCCTCAGCGAGACCTCGTCGCAGGTCGTCCACGTCCTGCCCGGGCAGGAGAGCGCGGGGACCCCCGACCTGACGCCGACGCTGGCCCCGGCGGCCCAGGCCACGGCGGAGGAGAGCGTCAAGGCGTACCTGGACGCCTGCGCGGCCCAGACGGTGGCCGCGCCGGAGGGGTGCCCGTTCCGGTACTACAGCGGGGAGACGGTGAAGAAGATCGCCTGGAAGATCACCCGGTACCCGACGGTGCAGCTCACCCTGACCGGCCCGACCTCGGCGCAGGTGTCGACGCCGTTCGAGGGCCGCGGGTCGGCCCGGGCGACCGGCACCACCACCGGCTTCTTCGGCACCACGCCGTTCACCGAGGACGAGGAGATCCAGGTGGTCGGGGTGCTGTCGGTGGTGGACGGCAAGCTGACGTTCCGGCCCGGCGGCGACTGAGGGAGAGCCCGACATGACCGAACCGTCCACCCGGCCGGGGCGACCCGTGCGGATGGTGCTGACCCCGCGTACCGCCCGGCCACCGCGGGTGCCGCTGCTGGCCTGGATCCACCGCCGGCCGGAGTTCCGCGCCGCGGTGCGCGACGCCGCCGGGCAGGGCGGCCGGCCCGGCTTCAGTGACGCGGTGATCATCGCGGTGGTGGCGCAGGGACTGTTGCCCGGCCTGTTCAACCTGGTGCAGTCCTGGGTGGACCAGCAGCGCACCGAGGTGAGCATCCGCATCCAGGTGGGGGACGCCGAGGCGGAGATCCAGGTGAACGGCCGGACGGATCCCACCAAGCTGCTCGACCAGGCCACCCGCGCGCTGCGCGAGGTGGCGGACGGGGAGGCCGGCCCGACCGCCTGACCAGGGACCCGACCGGGGCCGACCGCGTTCGCGGTCGGCCCCGTCATGGTTCGCCCGCTTTGCCGGAAGACACCTCGAGTGCGACATCAGGTTACCGGCGCGTAACTTGGCATTGACGTGTGTGAATTGTGACCCGCATCATCGTCCCACCGATCGATCGGATCCCCCACCCGCCGTCCCGGCTCCCCGGGAACCTCCCACCGGAGGTGCAGCCATGCTGCTCCGAACGATCCTCGCCGCCACCACCGCCGTCGCCGCACTGCTCGTCCCGGCCACCGCCGCCGCGGCCGCCCCCGACAGCGCCACCACCGCCAGCACCACCACCGCCGAGGCCACGGCCACCACCACCACCGTCGCCGCGACCGCAAATCCCGTCATCGTCGTCGGTGGCCTGATCGGCGTCTCCATCGCGTACGAGCCGATCGCCGCGCGGCTGCGCGCCGACGGCTTCAGGGTCTCCATCTTCCAGATCCCCGGGCTCGGCTTCGGCGACATCCGCGAGTCCGCCCGCGCCTTCAAGACGTACGTCGACCAGGTCCGCGCCAGCACCGGTGCGGCCAAGGTGGACCTGGTCGCCCATTCCGAGGGCGGCCTGGTCTCCCGCTGGTACGTCAAGTTCCTCGGCGGCGCCGACGCCGTCGGCCGGTACGTGAGCCTGGGCAGCCCCCAGCAGGGCACCTACGCCGCCAACATCCTCAAGTTCATCGGCCTCGGCAGCTGCGCCGGCATCGTCGCCTGCCAGCAGATGTCCATCGGCTCGGACCTGCTCACCGCCCTCAACGGCGGGGACGACACCCCGGGCGCCATCCGCTGGGCGACCGTGCGGACCTGGCAGGACGAGCTGGTCTGGCCGATCGGCAACGCCGCGCTGTCGGACGGCGCGAACAACGTGCTGATCCAGAGCTGGTGCCCGCTGCGGCTGGTCGGTCACCTCAGCCTGATCCTCGACGGGACCACCTACACCGTGGTCCGGCAGGTGCTCACCGACGCCCCGGTGCGCCCCAACTGCTTCGCCCTGTGAACCGGCGACGGGCGGACGGGAGCACCCCGTCCGCCCGTCGTGCGGTCAGTCGGCCCGGGCCATCGTCGCCGGTGGGCCGGACCCCGGTGGCCGCCACGTGCTCCGCCGGCTGCTCCACCCGGAACGGGGCCAGGACGGCTGGACGAACGACCCAGCCGGTCGGCAACCGGGTGCTGCGGCGAGGCAGTTGGCCCGAGCGGCCGCTGCGGCCCGCCGCAGCGTGCGACGCTGTGCCGAGTCGGGGGAGACCGGCGCGGTGCCGACGCCGGCAGCGTGGGAGGGGGCGCCATGACGGGGATGCCGCAGCTGGACTTCGCGCTCGACACGTACGAGTGCATCGTGATCTATCCGGGGCCGGCCGGTCGAGCCCTCCCCAGCGAGACCGTGCAGCGGTTGCAGGCCGAGCACTTCGAGCACATGCAGGCGTTGCAGCGCCGGGGGATCGTGCTGGTCTCCGGGTCGATCGACGGCCCCGCCCGGGAGCCGGCCCCGCCGATCGGCATCGGCCTGGCCCGCACCGGCTCGGTCGACGACGTGCGCAGCGTGATGGAGGCCGACCCGGCCGTGCAGGCTGGGCTCTACCAGGTGGACGTGCTGACCTTCCTCTGCCCGGCCGGCTCGCTGGAGTTCCCGCTGGTCAAGGCGCAGGGCTGACCGACTGTCGCCCGGGTGACGGCGCGGGCCGCCACGCGGGTGTCCACTGGGAGGGCCCTGGCCGGGGCGGGCGCGCCGGGCGCCGCCGGGCCGGG
>NZ_JAEVHN010000697.1:0-3126 GCF_016803375.1 Micromonospora sp. 4G55 | reverse complement strand
TGGGGTGGGGTGGGGATGGGGAAGGCCGCCGACCCGCGAGGGGTCGGCGGCCTTGGTGGTACGGGTGGGTCAGCGGTCGGTGAGCGCGGTGTAGTCCCGCTCCGGGGAGCCGGTGTAGATCTGCCGCGGGCGGCCGATCTTGGTCTCCGGGTCGTTGATCATCTCGCGCCACTGGGCGATCCAGCCGGGGAGCCGGCCCAGCGCGAAGAGCACCGTGAACATTTTGGTCGGGAAGCCCATGGCCTTGTAGATCAGGCCGGTGTAGAAGTCCACGTTCGGGTAGAGCTTGCGGCTGACGAAGAAGTCGTCGGCGAGGGCGATCTCCTCCAGCTCCATCGCGATGTCCAGCATCGGGTCCGGCTTGGCCATCCGGCCCAGCACGTCCTGGGCGGCCTTCTTCACGATGGCGGCGCGCGGGTCGTAGTTCTTGTAGACCCGGTGGCCGAAGCCCATCAGCTTCACGCCGTCCTGCTTGTCCTTGACCTTGCGGACGAAGGAGCGGACGTCACCGCCGTCGGCCTTGATCTTCTCCAGCATCTCCAGCACGGCCTGGTTGGCGCCGCCGTGCAGCGGGCCGAACAGGGCGTTGACGCCGGCCGAGACCGAGGCGAAGAGGTTGGCGTTGCTGGAGCCGACCAGCCGCACCGTGGAGGTCGAGCAGTTCTGCTCGTGGTCGGCGTGCAGCACGAAGAGCATATCCAGCACGCGGGCCATCACCGGGTCGACCTCGTACGGCTCCGCCGGCACGCCGAAGGTCATCCGCAGGAAGTTCTCCACGTAGCCCAGCGAGTTGTCCGGGTACAGCAGCGGCTGGCCGATCGACTTCTTGTAGGCGTACGAGGCGATGGTGGGGACCTTCGCCATCAGCCGGATCGTGGACATCTCCACGTGCTCGGAGTCGAACGGGTCCAGGCTGTCCTGGTAGAAGGTCGAGATGGCGCTGACGGCCGAGGAGAGCACCGCCATCGGGTGCGCGTCGCGCGGGAAGCCGTCGAAGAACCGGCGCATCTCCTCGTGCAGCAGCGAGTGCCGCCGGATCCGGTCGCTGAACTCGGTGAGCTGCTGCTGGGTGGGCAGCTCGCCGTAGATCAGCAGGTAGGAGACCTCCAGGAAGGAGGACTTCTCGGCCAGCTGCTCGATCGGGTACCCGCGGTAGCGCAGGATGCCGGCGTCGCCGTCGATGTAGGTGATCTCGGACGAACAGGACGCGGTGTTGACGAAACCGGGATCGTAGGTGGTCATCCCGGTTTCCTTCAGCAGCTTGCTCACGCCGATGCCCGCGGGGCCTTCGACCGCGTCGTGCACCGGCATCGAAAGCTGCCCACCGGGGTGATCGAGCTTGACTTCCGTCATGTGGTTCCTCGCTTCGCCGGCGAATCTTCGTTGAATTGCCTTCGCTTTTACCGTAATCACGGTCACCGGGATACCGCCCGCCGTGGTTCGGCGGTGAGGTATGCGTCACCCGATTCCCGGCCTTACGGCTGGGAAACCCTGGTGAGCGCGGGCGACCCCGACGATGACGGACGCCGGGGGACGAAGGTTCTACGAGAGGGTGAGCCGGCGCAGGTCGCCGTCGGCGCCGACCCGGTAGAGGTCGAGCCGGTTGGTCCCGGCGCGGTACAGGTGGTCGTCAGGGAGCAGGGCGGCGAAGCGGCGGCCCCCCTTGTCCCGAGGCACCACCGGCACGACCGCGCCGACGCGGCCGTTGACCGCCACCGCGAGCAGCGTGCCGTCGGGCACCTCCCGGGGCACGGTCCCCCAGACCAGCGCCGGCAGCTCGCCGGCAGCCGGGTCGACATGGTCGAACGCCGCCCGGTTCGCCACTGTGGCGCTCCCGCCGGTCGGCCGGTCGCCGACCAGGGTGCCGAGCAGCGGGTGCGGCGCCGGGTCCGGCGGCCGGGTGGGCACCCCGCCACGCAGGGTCAGCGGCTGGCCGGGCCGGTCGTAGAAGTGCTTCTCGGCGCTCGGGCGCGGGGCCTGGCGGGCGGAGCGCCCGTCGACCCGCCAGGGGATCCGGACGTGCGCCGCGTCGGCGATGGTGGGCAGCAGGTCGACGTGCTCCCAGTTGCGATCGTCGACCCGGCCGGCCCGTTGTCCGGGGGTCCGGACGAACATCGGCACCCAGGCCACCTCGCCGGCCGCGTGGTCGATCGCGTCCAGCCCACGGCCCTGCCAGTCACGGGTGAAGCTCACCCCGTGGTCGGCGGTGAGCAGGATCAGCGCCTTGTCCCAGAGGCCGGAGGCGCGCAGCGTGCGCAGGGTCTCGCCGACCAGCCGGTCGGTGTAGCGCAGCTGGGCCAGGTGCCGGGCCCGGGCCAGCTCGACCCAGCCGGCGCCGTCGTTGGGCAGGTCCTCGGGGGCGGCGTAGCGCGCCCCGGAGGGCAGGAAGGTCCAGGGCGCGTGGGGCATCAGCAGGTGCAGGAAGTGCAGCGTCGGCCGGGACGACGGACGCAGACCGGCCAGGAAGCTGGTGAACCGGGCCGGCTGGTTGTCGTCCAGGCTGTCGAAGCGGAACCTCGGGTCGGCCGGGACCGGCTCGGCGGCGTCCACGCCGGCCTCGGCGCGGGTCCGCTCCCGGTACGACTCCTCCGGGTCGATCCGGCTGTCCACCGGCGCGGCGACCTGCCGCAGCAGCTTGCCGCTCTCCCGGACCAGCACGCCGAGCCCCTGCTCGGGGTCTGTCGGCTGGTCGCAGCGGCTGGGCGGGCAGAGTCGGGTGATGCTCTCCTGGGCGCGGACGTCGTACAGGCCGCCGAGGGCGGTGAACAGGTTGTCCGGGTACTGCGAGTAGTGCGGGGCGAGCGGCTGCGCCGGGTAGCGGCCGGTGAGCATCGCCGGCAGCGCGTACGGGGTCCAGCCGCTGACCCCGGTGGCGTTGCGGTACCAGGTCGACCCGGCGGCCAGCTCGGCGAAGTGCGGGTAGGTCGCGGCGTCGATGGTGCCGTCCGGGCCGAGCAGGGAGACCAGCGGCAGCTCGTCGAGGACGATCATGACCACCGGCGGGTGCTCCCCCGGCCGGCCACGCCCGCCGCGCCGCTGTGGGCCCGGGGCAGCACGACCGCCGAGGCGGGCGAGGCGAAGAGGAAGAGCGCGACGAAGACCGGGGGCCCGATCGCGGCGATCCGC
>NZ_JAEVHN010000696.1:0-3136 GCF_016803375.1 Micromonospora sp. 4G55 | reverse complement strand
CGGGGCCGCCCGGGTCGGGGCCGGCGTCGTCGGGCCCGCGCCGAGGAACGCCTCGGCCCACCGCCCGACCTCGGCGAAGACCTTCTCGCGTACGGCGGGGCCGGAGAGCGTCAGGTCGTGCATGCCGCCGTCGAAGCGGGCCAGGGTGACGTGGTGACCGAGCCGGGGCGCCCAGCGCACCATGTGCTCGACGTCCAGGACGGCGTCGGCCAGGGCCGCGTTGT
Organism: Micromonospora sp. 4G55; assembly: GCF_016803375.1. NCBI lineage: Bacteria > Bacillati > Actinomycetota > Actinomycetes > Micromonosporales > Micromonosporaceae > Micromonospora > Micromonospora sp. 4G55. The sequence continues at coordinate 2,912 of NZ_JAEVHN010000696.1, read as the reverse complement.
CGTGCCACTTGGTGCCCTTGAAGCTGCGGGTCGAGCAGGCCAGCAGCACGGGCACCGGGATCTCCAGCCCGGCACGCAGCTGCCGCTGGGCGGTGCGGATGGCGTTGATCCAGCCGGCCCGGACGGGGAACCCGGCGAGCGGCTTCCAGGCCAGGTCGTACGTCCACTCGCCGCGGTGCTCGGCATGCAGGCTCTCGCCGTACACGGTGCCCAGGCCGAAGGGGAGGATGCGCTGCGGCGCGCTGCGGCCCAGCCGGGAGACGGCGGCCGCGAGGGGTCGACGGACCAGCCAGGGGGCGTTGATGTCGAAGAACGGGCTGTTCAGGAAGAGCCCGTCGACCAGGCCGGCGTCGCGTCGGGCGTGCGCCCAGAGCGAGAGGATCAGGCCGCCGGTGGAGTGACCCATGGCGAGCAGGGTGTCGTGCCCGTCGTCCTCGCGGATGATCTTCGCGGCGGCGTCCAGCTCGGGAAAGTAGTCGCCGAGGTCGCGGCAGAAGTTCGGGGTCTGGTGCGACAGCAGGCTGCGACCGTACTTGCGCAGGTCGAGCGCGTAGAAGTCCCAGCCGCGCTCGGCGAAGAAGTCAGCGACGTGGGTCTGGAAGAAGTAGTCGACGAAGCCGTGCACGTAGAGCACGGCCCGCCCGGTGGGGCGCTCGGCACGCCGCCGGACCAGGGTGGCGACCACCGGTCCCTCGTCGTCGGTGCCCAGGTCGATCGTCTGCCGCTCGTACGGCGGCCCCAGCACGTCCGGTTCCACGAAGGCGACGGTACGCCCGGAAGCTACCGGGCGGTAGCCCCCCGTCGCCGTCCCCGCCCGATCGCACCGGCCGGACGGGGACGGTCGAGGCGTGACTCAGGCCGTCTCGGCGTCGACCCGTCCGAGGTCGGCGTCGGCCACCTGGTCGGGGCCGGGCTGGCCGATCTCCCGGATGTGCTTGTTGTGCCGCGGCTCCTGCCGCGTCTTGGCGTCGTTGAGCCGCCGGCGCAGGTCGTCGCGGGCGTCGTGCAGCGCCGCGCGCAGGTCCTCCTCGTTGGAGGTGGTGACGATCTTCTGCCGACCGGCGATCCAGCACTCCAGCGTGACCTTCTGCCCGCGCGCCTCGCGGTCCTTGACCGACACCTCCAGCTCGGTGGCGTCGGCGTGGAACGCGGCCAGCCGCGCGTCCAGGGTCGCGAACTCCTGGACGATCCAGTTCCGGTCGCCCTGGGAGAAGCCGGCGCCGACGCGCAGGCACTCGGCAACGGTCGCCGGGTTGGTCACCGCGCTCATCGCCGCACCTCCCGCTCGGTGCGGACGGGGCCGGTGGTACGCGAGCTGAGAATCATCGTCACTGACCTTTCTCATCGAACCTCGTGCCGTGCTGGCTCTCGGTTGATCAAATCCATACCCAGCCGGAGCCGTTCCCACGCCGGGTGACCTCGCCTTCCGATCCTGGTCACACCCGGTGCGGGCACCCAGGGCCGCTCGGCCCTACCAGACCGGGCCCTTGATCAGGTTCTTGTCCACAGGCGGTCTGATCGTCCACAGGCCGGACCGGTCCGCTCCCGGCGCGGCGCCGACCCGGCCAGGCTCGGCACCGAGTCGACTCGCCACGGCAGGCCCTGGAACCCCTGGGAGGGGACGATGTTCGATACCTACGTCACGATCGTCGGCAATGTTTTGACGGCCCCCGAGTGGCGCCGTACCACGCAGAGCAACACCCTGGTCGCCAACTTCAAGGTCGCCTCGACCGCCCGCCGGCTCGACCGGGACAGCGGCCGGTGGGTGGACGGCAACAGCCTCCGCGTCCGGGTCAACTGCTGGCGCAAGCTGGCCGAGGGGGTGGCCGCCTCGGTGATGGTCGGCGACCCGGTGGTGGTGGCCGGCCGCCTCTACACCCGCGACTGGACCGACGACGCGGGCAACCACCGCACCCTCTACGAGTTGGAGGCGGTCGCGGTCGGCCACGACCTGTCCCGCGGGCGGGCCCGGTTCCTGCGCAACAAGCCGACCATGGCCACCAGCACGGTCGAGGACGCCGAGGCGCCGGCCGGGGAGTGCCGCCCGGGCCGTGCTCGCCGGCGACGCCGGTGAGCTGCGCGATCGCGAACAACGCCAGGAGCGCCACCAGGATGATCCCGAAGGCCTTCACCCAGCGCGGCACACCCGACGATCCGGGCTCCTGCGGCTGCCCCGTCATCCACTTCTCCCGTCACGCCGACCTGCTACCCGTACGCCCGGCCAGCTTTATCGAGACAATGTGTAACTGTCAAGCCATACTGTTGCGGAGGTGTCGGTATGTATGATGCCGGGGTGCCGAAGCTGTGGAACGACACGATCGAGGCGCACCGGGCCGCGGTGCGTGACGCGACCCTCGACGCCACCGCGGCGTTGGTGGCCGAACACGGGCTGACCGGGGTGACCATGTCGCGCGTCGCCGAGGTCACCGGCATCGGCCGAGCCACCCTCTACAAGTACTTTCCCGACGTCCAGACGATCCTGATCGCCTGGCACGAACGGCAGGTCACCCGACACCTGACCCACCTCGTCGAGATCGCCGACAGCGCCGCCGACCCGGTGACGCGACTGCACACGGTCCTGCACACCTACGCCCGGATGTCGCGACACCGCCACGGCGGCGACCTCGCCGCGATGCTGCACCGCGGCCCACACGTCGACAGCGCGCACCAGCAGCTGTCCACCTTCATCGCCGAGCTGCTCACCACCGCCGCTGACGCCGGCGCCGTCCGCGACGACATCCCCACCGGCGAGCTGGCCGCCTACTGCCTGCACGCCCTCGCCGCCGCGAGCACGCCTGGACACCGACGACGCGGTGGCCCGCCTGGTCACCCTGACCCTCGCCGGCCTGCGCCCCTGACCCGCCGGGCCGCGCCGTCAGGTCCGCCGCCCGTGGCGCGCGCCGCCGCCGCCA
>NZ_JAEVHN010000695.1:0-3142 GCF_016803375.1 Micromonospora sp. 4G55 | reverse complement strand
CGCGAGCTGGGCGGCCACGTCGGCGGCGACCTTCGGCTGGTTGCGGTGGTCCTTGCCGCTGTTGGCGTGGCTGGCGTCGACCACCAACCGCTCGGGCAGCTCCCGGGTCGGGTCCAGGTCCTGGCGGCCTTCGAGCAGGAAGCTCTCCAGCATGATGCCCGACGATCCCGCGCTGCCCGGCCGCGAGCTGGGCGGCCACGTCGGCGGCGACCTTCGGCTGGTTGCGGTGGTCCTTGCCGCTGTTGGCGTGGCTGGCGTCGACCACCAACCGCTCGGGCAGGCCGGCGGCCCGCAGCAGGTCCAGCGCGCCCGCCACCGACTCCGCGTCGTAGTTCGGCCGGCCGCCGCCGCCGCGCAGCACCAGGTGCCCGTCGGCGTTGCCCCGGGTGTGCATGATCGCCGGGGTGCCGGAGACGTCGATGCCGGGGAAGACGTGCGGCACACCGGCCGCCCGGATCGCGTCCACCGCCGTGCCGATGCTGCCGTCCGGGCGGTTCTTCATGCCGATCGGCATGGACAGCCCGGAGGCGAGCTGCCGGTGCACCTGGCTCTCCACCGTCCGGGCGCCGATCGCGCCCCAGGCCACCGTGTCGGCGATGTACTGCGGGGTGATCGGGTCCAGGAACTCGCAGCCCACCGGCAGGCCGAGGCGGAGCACGTCCAGCAGCAGCGCCCGGGCGGTCCGCAGGCCGAGGTTGACGTCGCCGGAGCCGTCCAGCGCCGGGTCGTTGATCAGGCCCTTCCAGCCCACCGTGGAACGCGGCTTCTCGAAGTAGACCCGCATCACCACCAGCAGGTCGTCGGCGTGCCGGTCGGCGGCCTCGCGCAGCAGGTGGGCGTACTCCAGGGCGGCGGCCGGGTCGTGCACCGAGCAGGGGCCGACCACCACCAGCAGGCGGTCGTCGGCGCGGTCCAGCACCCGGCGACCGCACGTCGGCCGGGCCAGCACGGCCGAGGCGAGCGGGGCGCGCAGGGGCAGGTCGTGCAGGAGCAGGGCGGGCGTGGTCAACGGCACGACGCGATCGATCCGTTGGTCGATGACGGCGTCGTTCTCCGGGGTGGTCACGGTGGGCATCCTCTCGCCGACCGTGCCCGGGGCCGGTGCCCGGGTGGAGCCGGCTGCTCGTACGCAGAAGGGCAGGAGCGGAAGCTCCTGCCCGGCCGGCTCGAAAACGAAGGTGACGTCAGCTCATGGCGAGGTCACCGGCGTCGGAGCCGGCTGCCTAAACCATCGATACGAGCGCGTCACGTCGGCCAGCGTACCCGACCGGACGGGCAAGGCTCACCGCGGCGTCCGGAAACTCTCGCCCGATGTTTACCCCCATCGATGCCACCACCGGTAACTTCATCAGCACCGCTCGCATCCCCCGGAGGTAACCGATGGACCGTCGTACCGTCCTGCGCGCCACCGCTGCCGGCGGGGCCGCCGCCTTCGCCGGCAGCCTCTGGTCCGGCGCCGCGCTCGCCGCCCCGGCCCAGCCGGGCGTCGGCCCGTACGGGCCGCTCGGCACCGCCGACGCCCGCGGCCTCCAGTTGCCCGCCGGCTTCACCAGCCGGATCGTCGCCCGGTCCCGGCAGGTCGTGGCCGGCACCTCGTACACCTGGCACGACGCCCCGGAGGCGGCGCCTGCTTCGCCGCCGGTACCGGTTGGATCTACGTCTCGAACTCGGAGATCGCCACCACCGGCGGCGCCTCGGCGATCCGGTTCAACGCCGACGGCACGATCGCCTCGGCGTACCGGATCCTGTCCAACACCAACCGCAACTGCGCCGGTGGGGCGACCCCGTGGGGGACCTGGCTCTCCTGCGAGGAGGTCAGCCGGGGCTACGTCTACGAGACGTACCCGCAGGGCGGCCGGGCCGCGGTGCGCCGGCCGGCGCTGGGCCGCTTCAACCACGAGGCGGCGGCGGCCGACCCGGTCCGTCAGGTGATCTACCTGACCGAGGACGAGACCAGCGGCTGCTTCTACCGGTTCCGCCCCACGGTCTGGGGCGACCTCTCCGCCGGCATCCTGGAGGTGCTGGTCGCCGGCACCGCCACCAGCGGCCCGGTGAGCTGGGCGCGGGTGCCCGACCCGGACGGCTCGCCGACCTACACCCGCCAGCAGGTCTCCGGCGCGAAGAAGTTCAACGGCGGCGAGGGCTGCTGGTACGCCGACGGCACCTGCTGGTTCACCACAAAGGGCGACAACCGGGTCTGGGCGTACGACGCGGTCAACCAGCGGCTCGACCTGGCGTACGACGACTCGCTGGTGACCGGCGGCGCCGCGCCGCTGACCGGGGTGGACAACATCACCGGCACCCGCTCCGGCGACCTCTACGTTGCCGAGGACGGCGGCAACATGGAGATCGTTTTAATCACTCCGGACGCCGTTGTCGCGCCCTTCGTCAGGCTTATCGGGCAGTCCTCGTCGGAGATCACCGGCCCGGCGTTCTCCCCGGACGGCAGCCGGCTCTACTTCTCGTCGCAGCGCGGCACCGCCGGCTCCTCCTCCGGCGGGATCACCTACGAGGTGCGCGGCCCGTTCCGCTGAACCTCCGGCCCGGCCGGGCCGGCCCGGGCGGTGCCCGGACCAGCCCACGGGCGATCTTGTGGCGTGTCGGGCGGGCCGGCGGGGTATGAGGCTCGGCATGAGCCACGAGCAGAGCGACCAGGAACGGGTGGAGTCCCGGGCCCACCTGCTGCCCGAGGAAGCGGCGGTCGGCAGCGACGACCCGCAGGCGCAGGCCGACGCGATCCTCACCGAGTCCGACATCCGGGAGGAGGACCGCAACGCCGCCCCCGACACGGTGCTGGAGCACCGCACCTCCGATCAGACCGCGACCCCGATCGAGCCCCCCGACTGATCGACCGCCCCCCGGGCCCGGCGGGAACCCCGGTAGGTCTGCTCCCGTAACCAGGCGAGCGGACCCACCGCCCGCAGCCCCGCCGGCAGGTTCCGTACCGGGTCGAAGGCCAGCGCGGCGTCCGTCCGAGCGTCCAGTTGCCCGCCGAGGGTGACCTGGCCGAACGGCCGCCACGGCCCGACGCGGACGCGACCGCGAGCACCGCACCTCCGATCAGACCGCGACCCCGATCGAGCCCCCCGACTGATCGACCGCCCCCCGGGCCCGGCGGGAACCCCGGTAGGTCTGCTCCCGT
>NZ_JAEVHN010000694.1:0-3144 GCF_016803375.1 Micromonospora sp. 4G55 | reverse complement strand
GGTGGAGGTGCGGGTCTGGTCGGTCTCCGGCTGAGCCGGCCGGGCGGGCATCGAAATGCGTTGCCGGCCCGCCCGCGCCCGCCCTACCGTGATCGCGCAAGGTCAACCAGCCCGCCGGGAGTCAGTCATGTCGTTGTCGCACGTCACGTGCGCGTGGTCGACGCTGCCGCTCGATGGTTGCCGAGCTGAAGGTCCCCGGGACGGGTGGCCCGACTGACGCGTGCCCGCACGCGCTCCAGCCGCCCGTCCCCCAGCCGGACCGGGCGGCTTTTCGCTGTCCGACCCGGTCCGCCGCCGATCGTGAAGGGAGAACCCGGTGGACGCCGTCCTCGTCATCAACGCCGACCTCGGCCCGCTGCACCGGGTCACCGTCCAGCACGCGATCCGGATGCTGTGCCGCCGGGTCGCCGAGATCCACGAGGCCGAGCCGGACCAGGTGATCGGCGTCTTCCCGGTCCCCCGGGTGGTCCGCCTCGTCCGGTACGTGGTCACCCGCTGGCGGTTCCACGCCGGGCCGGCCTGGTCCCGCGCCGCCGTGCTGCGGCGCGACGACCGGTGCTGCGCGTACTGCGGCGGCCCGGCCAGCACCATCGACCACATCCTGCCCCGCTCGCGCGGCGGCCGGAACACCTGGAAGAACACGACCGCCGCCTGCTACGCCTGCAACCAGCGCAAGGGCGACCGGACGCCGGCCGAGGCGGGCATGCCGCTGCGGCGCGAGCCGGTGACGCCGAGCTGGGCCGCGTCGCCGGGCGGTGACCCGCCGGCCGGCGGCACAGGGGCCGCGTCGGAGGTACGCCTCCGGCGCGCGCCCGCCGGTCCCTGCGCCCCGGTCAGTCCGAGGAGACGGCCAGGCCGCGCAGCAGCAGGTCGAGTCCGCCGGCGAACTCCGCGTCCGGTCCCACCCGGCGGGCGTCGGCGGCGGTGGCCGACAGCTGCGGGAACTCCGCCGGGGACAGTCCCGCCATCGCGTCGGTGCCGCTGCCCGAGAGCGGGCCCAGGTGTTCGAGCTGGATCGCGCCGATGGCGTACCCGAGCAGGGCGCGCAGCGCGACCACCCGCCGGGTGCCGACGAAGCCCGCCTCGGCGAGGACGCCGAGCACGGTCTCCGTCCAGCGCAGCACGGTCGGCGACCGGTGCCGGTGCACGGGGAGCAGCGGCACCACGGCGGGATGTCGGCCGATCGCGGTCCGCATCCGCTGGACCAGCACGCTGACCCGGTCCTGCCAACTCCCGTCCGTCGCGGCGGCGGTGTCGATCGTGGACAGCACCTCCTCCACGACCAGCGCCTCCAGCTCGTCCCGGTCGGCGACGTAGCGGTAGAGGGCCATCGGGCTGGTGCCCAGCTCCTGGGCGACCGCCCGCATGGTGAGCGCGGGAAGGCCGTCGCGGTCGATGACGGCCAGCGCGGCCGAGGCGAGCTGGGCCGGGGTGAGTGAGCGGGGGCGAGGCATGGCCTTGAAAGCGTACAACGTAAGCCTAACCCTGTAGGAGTACGTCGTACGCCTACGACAGGGAGGCAACCATGTCCCGTCCGTCCGCCCCCGGTTCGACCGTGTCCCGCCGTCGACTCACCCCGGTTTCCGGCCCGCCGGTCGCCGTCCCCGACGCCGAACGCCTGGTCCACCTCCAGTTCCGCCGGTTCGCCGGCTGCCCGGTCTGCAACCTGCACCTGCGCTCGATCGTCCGTCGGCACGCCGAGATCGAAGCGGCCGGGGTACGCGAGGTCGTGGTCTTCCACTCCCCCGCCGACGAATTGCGGGAGCACACCGACGACCTGCCCTTCGCCGTCATCGCCGACCCCGACAAGCGGCTCTACCGCGAGTTCGGCGTCGAGCCGTCCGTGCGCGCACTGCTCAGCCCACGCGCCTGGCTGCCGATCCTGCGCGCGGTGCTGCGCAGCTCGTGGGCCGTCCTGCGGGGCCGGGAGCGCCCACCGGCGGCCGTCCCGCACGGCGGGCGGTTCGGGCTCCCCGCCGACTTCCTGATCGCCCCGGACGGCTCGGTCCTGGCCAGCAGGCACGGCCAGCACGTCTACGACCAGTGGTCGGTCGACGAGCTGCTGAGGCTCGTCACGTCGCCCTCGACGCCGCAGGCTCCCCGGGCCGGCGGCTGACGGAACCCCCGGACGTCCTCACCGCCGAAGCTCACTGCCGCCCTGACCGGCCGAGGCGCCGGCGAAAGGGGGGTCGCCGACGCTACAGACCTGATGTCGTGGACGACTCACGGCCTCGGCAGGAACTCGCGGAGGTCCGCGGCCAGGCGGCTCATCTGCTCGCCGGCTTCGAGCCAGGTCGTGATCGGCGCCCGCCACGGGTCCGACTGCGACACCCAGGGTTGGAGGTCCCAGGTCAGTGCGACGTGGCCTCGGGAATGGAAGACGGCCCGGACAGCCAGGTGGTTCGTCCGCCACCGACGTTCCCCGGTCCAGCCCCGATACTCAGCGGCCAGCTGACCGATGAAATCAGGCAGCCAGGCGTCGTCCCAGACCCAGACCTCCACCCCGGGAAGCTCAGCACGCAGACCGTCGGCCCGGGCCTCGGCCGAGAAGCCGACGCCGTACTCGTCCGGGAAGTGGCGACTGTGCAGGCGGACGGACACGCCCGGATCCGCCTGGCATCGGATCGTCACGTCGAGCTCGTCGGCAGGCGGGCGAAGGTGCGGCACGGCAGGGACAGTAGAGCTTCGGGGGTACGCCTGACAGGCGCATTTCTCGCTCGCCGTCGACATGGCGATTCGGCTACGTCATCAGGTCCGTAGCGCCCGGGAGGTGTCCGAGGGTGCCGGACCGGACCTCTCGAAGCGACGGAACCACGATCAGGGGCGGTCGGACGGTGACCAGGCGAAGTTCGGCGCGCGTCGCTCGCGGTGGGCGGCGATCCCCTCGCGGGCCTCGCCGCTGTCCCGCACCTTCCGGTGCCACCAGGCGATCCGGGCGGCCCGGCCCGGTCGTCGACGATCTCCTTGGCGGCGGCGACGCTGAGCTGCGAGCGCTGTGCGATGGCGGTGGTGATCGCGGCTACCCGGCCGGCGAGGTCGTCGACCACCTCGTCCACCAGGCCGACCCGCAGCGCGCGCTCGGCGTCGATCAGCTCGGCGGTGAAGAGCAGGAACTTCGCGTCGCCGGGCCGACAGCCGGGTCAG
>NZ_JAEVHN010000693.1:0-3169 GCF_016803375.1 Micromonospora sp. 4G55 | reverse complement strand
GAGCACCGCCGCCGGGTCGACGCCGGCCTGCTCGATCACCGCGGCGAGACCGTGCAGCAGGTGGTCGGTGACCTGCCGGGGGTCGGGCTCGGCGGCGGCCGGATCGGGTACTCCGCCCTTCGCGAGGGCGATCATCGCCAGGTCGCCGGAGACGGCGACGCCGAAGCCGAGCACCGCCGCCGGGTCGACGCCGGCCTGCTCGATCACCGCGGCGAGACCGTGCAGCAGGTGGTCGGTGACCTGCCGGGGGTCGGGCTCGGCGGCGGCGATCGGGTACTCCGCCTTCGCGAGGGCGATCATCGCCAGGTCGAACAGCTCGACCTGCACCCGGGTCTCGCCGACGTCGGCGCCGACCAGGTAGCCGTAGCCCGGGGCGACCCGGAGCAGCACCCGGGGGCGGCCGCCGTCGGACTCGACCGAGCCGGCCTCCTCGACCAGGCCCTCGGCGATCATCTCGCCGACCAGGTTGCTCACGCTGGCCAGGCTCAGCGCGGTGGACTGCCCCAGCTCGTGCCGGCTCAGCGGGCCGTCCAGCCAGATCCGGGTGAGCAGGACCGACCGGTTGGCACGACGCATGTCGCGCACGGTGGTGCGTCTGGCCTCCACCTCCGCCGCCATCCTCTTCCGGCCGCCCCCGGCGGCCTGCTTCACGCGGTGAACCAAGTGCTGACAGACTACTGCACGTTTACATTTAACAAAGTTAACTGCTATGGCGAGCGCATTGATGAAATGCTATGTCATGCGACTCAGACGTGGGTTGACCGCCGCGCTCGGCGGCGTCGCGCTGCTCGCCGCCACCGAGCTCGCCGCCACGCAGACCGCCCTGGTGGCCTGCCTCCGCGCCGGCCTGGGCCGAGGGCGTCACCTGGACCGCCGGCAGCTCGGCCACCTACGCCACCCGCCTCGGCCGCCGACCCGGCCGTGGTCGCCGGCTGGATCGCCGAAACCCAGGCCGAACGCCGACGCGCCCGAACAACACCACACGCCAGTCGAAGAGAAGACCGACGCCCCTCCTCGCTTCAGCGAGGAGCGGATCATTGCCGTCGTCGAGGAACTCGGAAACCATGCGTGCGCCCTGCGGGACGCCGAGCCGGAACACAAGCTGGAGGTCTACCGCAGCCTCGGGCTGCACCTGACGTATGACCCCGAAACACAAACGGTGCGGGCAAGAATGGATCTTGCCACGCACCGTTGGGATTCGGTTCGTATTCGAGGGGCGATCGCGACCATGAACCCATGATCGTCGTCTGGGAAGAACTACAGTTGGCACCCAGGTAACCACCGGCGCCGAGCTACTCCCTTGGGAATCGTTCGTGCACGGTGATCGACACCAACCAATTCCCCACACGGGCTACGCATTCTCGGCGAACCCCTTGTTGCCCAGCCAGTTTGTCGGCGCTGTACCGGCCGGCTCGAGCCGGGTGAGCGGCAGCCGCTGCACCGGCACGACCACCCGTACCTGGTGGTGGCGATCCGGGGCGCGAAGAACGTGGTGCAGACCGTGGACGGCACCGTATCGACGCCGACGAGCCGACCGACGACGTCGTCTACCATGGCCCGAGCACCGTCCACATGCTCACCAATGTGGGCGGCACCGCGTACAACGCGCCTGGTCGAACTGAAGTAACCGCTGGCACGGCGGTCCGACATTGAATCCGGCATTCGGCGGAAAATGGTGTATCAGGTGCGTAACGTGCCGGACATGGTCTATCGCACCTGGCGTAACCTGTTGCTCACAGCGCTCGGGATGGGCGTGCTCGCCGGTGCCGGTCAGCTCGGCATCGCGTTCGCCTTCGGCATCGTTCAGCTCACCGGCGCCTCCACCGGCGCCACCGTCAACCAGTGGCCTGCCCAGCTCGTCTGGGTGGGCTGGTTCGCGGCACACGCCGCCGTAGCCGGCACCGTCTTCACCGCACGCCTGGCCCGCCGGTACGGGGTGCTGGGGAGCATGGACCGATTGGTGGCCGTCGCCGCCGCCGCCGCGCTGGGCGCCACCGTCGTCGCGCCGCTCTGGGTCCGGCCGGCCCAGGCCGCCGAGCGCTTCTCTGTCGACCCGATCTGGGCCGTCGGCATCTGCGCGACCCTCGGCGCGTTGGTCGGCGCGGGTGCCGCGATCGCCGTACTGGTGAAGCCGCCGCTGGGCTGGAACATCGCGGCGGTGGGCGGTGTGGTCTGGCTGCTGGCGCTCGTCTCGGTCGTCCCGTCGCTCGCAACCGCCGGGCCGTTGCCCGCCGTACGGCTCGGTGTGCTGGAGCCGGCCGGGCTCGACGCCGACGCGGCACACCGGCAGGCGATCCTGATTCTGCCGGCGGTGGCCCTGCTCATCGGCGCGGCGACCAGCGGGCTGGCCCGCTGGCGCGGGCATCCGCCGCTGGTCAACGGCGCGACCGGCACAGCCGGCACGGTGCTGGTCGCGTTCGCCTACCTGACCGCCGGTCCCGGCGACGCCGTCGACCGGTACCAGATCACGCCGTACTACGGCGCGCTGCTCGCCGTCGCCGCCGGTGTGCTCGGTTCAGCCGCCGCCGCGTCGTTCCGCTGGCCGCTCCTGCCGCGCACCGCCGAAGCGCGGGTCGTCGAGCCGACCGACATCCTCCGTCCGCTGTCCGCCGGCCCCGCCGTGCCGCAGGCCATGACGCCGGCCGCTGGTGGCACGACCGACGAGCCGGAGCCCGTCGACCTGGCCGGCACGGGGCCGTTCGCTGGCGCGACCGCAGCGAAGCTCCCGACCGCAGCCGAACCGCTGGGCTTCGGTGCGCCGGCTGGCGACCGGGACGCCAGCGGCGTACCGGCCGACTCCGCGACGCGGACCGCCGCACCGGCCGTTACCGCCGCATCGGCCGCACCCGCCGCACCTGCCGACCTGGCCACACCGGCCGACCTCGCCACACCGGCCGACCTCGCCACACGGGCCGACCTCGCCACACCGGCCGACCTCGACGACACCCCGGAGACATCGGAACCAGCCCCCGCGACGGCGGCCCACCTTCCCGCGGGACCCGACGGGGCACTCGTCGCCCCAGGGACCCGCCGGATGTACCAGCCGCCGAAGACCGACCGGACGCGGGTTCACACCGGCCGACCTCGACGACACCCCGGAGACATCGGAACCAGCCCCCGCGACGGCGGCCCACCTTCCCGCGGGACCCGACGGGGCACTCGTCGCCCC
>NZ_JAEVHN010000692.1:0-3172 GCF_016803375.1 Micromonospora sp. 4G55 | reverse complement strand
ATGGCGCAGTGCCGCCTCGGCCGCCCGACGAGCCGCCTCTTCCCGCACGTTCAGTTGGTGGGTCGCACGGCGAACCGCTTCCTCATGGCGCAGTGCCGCCTCGGCCGCCCGACGAGCCGCCTCTTCCCGCACGTGCACCTGGTGGGTCCCGCGGCGAATCGCTTCCTCATGGCGCAGTGCCGCCTCGGCCGCCCGACGAGCCGCCTCCTCCTGGCTCTGCGCTTGTTGGACTGCGTGACGGACGGCCACCTCTTCCTCACGGACCCGCTCGTATGCTTCACGAGCTGCCCACGCCGATACGCCTGGATCGTCAGGCGTTGCTTCGATCCGCGCCAGTTCGACTGCGACCGGCCGGTCGTAGTCGCCCAAAGTCATAATTCCCCGATAGATTAGCGGCTTCTCAACTAGGCCAGTCACAGTGGGTGAGTTGGGAAGGACCACTACCTCTGGACTAGAGAAAGACATCCCAGGAAGAGGCGTGATAGCAATGCTTGTATCGAGCACGGCACTGAACTCGGCGACGGCCTCATCGCTCGAAATCCTCCGAACGGCAATCTCAACGTCACGTGGGTAGCCGTGTCCAACGATGACGCCCTCATCGGTCTCCAGTGGGAGCCCACAGGTGCGGGGATCGATATCATGATGCAAGATGGCGTCGAAGATGTTGTCGCCCAAATATTCTGCGACGGCTTCATCCCGCAGCTGGCTTTCCGCCGTACTTAGGTCGAAGTTGTCGCCGGATCCAAGCCTTGTGGCGAGTTCTAGTGCCAGCGCCTGTAAGGAAGGCATCCACCGCACACGTTCGGCACCCGCCGCGCGGAGTTCATCAACGAGCTGGGGATGCAATCCCGTCCCACTCTCGTCAGCAAAGTCTCTAGTGTTGTCTGTTACCCAAACGACTTCTCGCTCGGGATCTTCATTAGCAACCTTCATCAGGGTTAGCCAGTTTAACGTGTCCCTATAGCCGTTCCCGCTTTGGTCACAAGGCTTCCGCCGCTTGGTGGCTCGATTAACCATGTCCATGTGCGGCACGTCCGCCGGAGGAATAACTTCTACTCTTGCCGAGCGGAGGAGCCCATGAAGGCGGTCTTCATAAGCGGCTTTGAACGCGGAGATGTCGGTATGTGCAGTGCTGGCAATGGCAGATAGTCCTAGCGCTCCGGCATGCTTGCCAGACCAACGGTCGAGCCCTACAAGGGCTTCGTCAATACGACGTCCGAAGCCCGCGACCGCCTCTGCGATGACAACTTCGGTTACGCGAACATCCACGCTCCAAGCTGGCATGCGGTGCGCAAGGACACGCCAGGCAACCCCAGAGCACATGGGGTCCTTCACGAATACGGTGGCGTCCAAGAGAACGATCATTGGTCTGCCTCCTCCGCATTCACCGGGTCAGTCTACGGTGGGCTCTGGGTATCACGTCGTCCCTAGTACTCCAGCCGGGGATGTTGACCTCGGTTGAGCTGCGGTTCGGTGCGATGGGGGAACGAGGGCAGCCACCGTCGATCATGGACGGTTGTGTGGACTGACCATGACGCAGCGGTGGCTGCCGGATACAGGGTAGACGCCCAACGGTGGCGGGTGTTGTTCGACGACCTGATGTTGACGGTCGGGCATCGTTTCCGCAGGCCGGAGCCTCGCCGTCGGGTGCGTGACTTCGTCCGGGGCTTGCTGGCGCCCTTGCCGACGAAGAACTGCTGGACCATCGCGGAGCACGCCGGAGACGCCGGCCCGGACGGGATGCAGGACCTACTGACCCGGGTGAAGTGGGACGACACCGCGGTCCGTGTCGACGTCCGCGCGTTCGTCGCCCGGCAGCTCGGCGATGCCGAAGCCGTGCTGGTCCTCGATGAGACGGGTGATCTGAAGAAGGGACGGCACACTGTCGGTGTTCAACGGCAGTACTCGGGCACGGCCGGCAAGATCGAGAACTGTCAGCTCGCCGTGCATCTCGTCTACGCCACCGAGGCTGCTCACGCGATGCTCGACACGGCTCTCTACCTGCCGAAGTCCTGGTGCGACGACCCTGAGCGGCGCAGCGAGGCCGGCATCCCGGATACCGTGCGGTTCGCGACCAAGCCGCAACTGGCGTCCCGCATGATCGAGGCCGCGGTCACTGCCGGGCTGCCGTGCCGGTGGGCGGCCGGCGACGAGGCCTACGGCAATGATCCGCGCCTGGCCGCCCGGCTCCGTCAGCTGCGACTGGGCTACGTCCTGGCCGTGGCCTGCTCGCATCAGGTGACCACCGGCATCGGCACCCACCGCGTCGATGTGCTGGCCGCGGGTCTTCCCACCACCGCCTGGCAGCGCGTGTCCGCCGGTCGAGGCGCGAAAGGCTACCGCTACTACGACTGGTCCTTCACCGCCCTGCCACACGCCGCCGACGCCCACGACGGGCACCACTGGCTGCTGATCCGCCGCAACCGCAGGACCGGCAAGCTGGCCTTCTACCGCTGCTGGTCACCCGAACCCGCCGCGTTGCACACGCTCGTCACGGTCGCCGGCCGGCGCTGGAAGATCGAGGAATCGTTCCAAGCCGCCAAGACCGGACTCGGCCTCGACCAGCACCAACACCGCCGCTGGACGTCCTGGCACCGCTGGACCACCCTCGCGATCCTCGCCCACGCCTTCCTCGCCGCCGCGACCGCCGGCCACCGCCACCGCCACAACCCGGCCGACCTGATCCCGCTGACCGTCAACGAGCTACGCCACCTGTTCAACGTCCTGATCATCGAACCCACCCGCCGACGCTGCGACCCGCTGTCCTGGTCCATCCGCCGGCGCCGTCACCAAGCCCGAGCCAAGACCAGCCACTACGCCCGACAAGCCCTCATCGAACCGTGATCACGATCCCCGGCTGGAGTACTAGGACCTGCGGTTACGGGCCTCGTTCAGGCTTCCCCATCTCGGTGCGAGCGCGACCATCTCGATCCCGTCGTGCCCGTTGCGTGCCCGTTGGGATGGGCGACGACGGTCAATGGCGGTCAGCTCCTGGGCGGCAGCCAGCGTGGCGACGCAGGTCAAGCCAGGTCACTGCCGAGCAACTTGCGGCCGTATCCACACTTCCTAAACCGTGTGGCTGTACAGCCATCCGTACAGCCAAGCCAGCAGACTGGCCCGGTCATGAGCCGACGCGAGTCGACAGGACGAGCAGGTCAGCGGCAGTAGTCGA
>NZ_JAEVHN010000691.1:0-3173 GCF_016803375.1 Micromonospora sp. 4G55 | reverse complement strand
GGCCGGCCACCGACGGCGCCGCGGCGGGTACGTCCTCCGGTGCCGGCGAGTCCGGTGCGGGGCCGGTCGACGCGGCGCCGTCGCGGCGACGGGTGATCAGTTGGCGGGCCCACACCACCGGCCTGATCCGCTCCAGCGGCAGGAAGCTCGTCATCGCCACCAGGTGCGGCGCGAACGAGATGGTGATCGTCGCGATGGTCACGAGGTGGAACGAGTAGAAGAAGCCGACCGTGACCTGCCGCCAGCGCTCGGGCAGCAGGAACACCACGGGGCTGAGCAACTCGAAGGCGAGGATGCCGAACTGGGCGACGATCAGCAGGTACGGCACCTGCGCGATCAGGTCGGCGAAATCGGTGCCGCGCCGGATGATGGCCCGGGCGAGCACCGAGCCGGTCGCCCAGTCCAGCCCGCCGAAGCGCAGCTTGGCCCAGGCGGCGAGGAAGTACGTGCAGATCACGGCGATCTGGGTGACCCGCAGCGCCCAGCCGCCGGCCTCGGTGCGGGTCGGGTCGCCGTGCCGGGCGCGGCCGGCGGTGGGCAGGGCGGCCAGCGCGACGAGGAGCCCGATCCGGTCGTGGTCGACCTTCCCGTAGCTCATCGCGATGATCATCCACTCGAAGTAGAGCGCGAAGACCGACCAGCCGAGCAGTCGTGGCGCGCGGCCGTCGCGGCGAGCAGGGCCAGTGCCAGCAGCGTCCAGAAGATGGCCGCGACCACGGTGGGGGTCGGGGTGGGCAGCGGGAGCAGCCGGCCGATCAGCAACGGCTGGTAGAGGTCGCCCGGGACGTCGACCCGGGTGCGTACCCACGGGGTGAAGACGACCAGGTCGGCGGCGACGAAGAGGTAGACCAGGGTGCGGAAGGCGGCCACCCGGCCGCGGGGGACCGCCTCGGTCAGCCAGCGGGTCACCGCGCCTCCTGCCAGCGCACCGTGGTCTCGTCGGTCCATCGTCCGGTGGGCCGGCCCTGGTGGATGCCGTACCAGCGGATCACGATGCGGACCTCGACCAGTTCCGGCGCGCCGGGGTGGCGTTCGGCGTACGCGTCGGCGACCTGCCGCAGCAGCGTCGGGTCGGCGGCGTAGCGGTCCTGCTGGCCCTCGATCTCGGCGCGGCGGATGCCGGTGGCGTCCTGGCCCAGCGCGATCACCGCGCCGGTGCGGTCGACGCCCTCGACGCGAGTGTCGGGGGCGGGCGCGTTCGGTGGCTCCGACGTGGAGTACATCCGGAACGGCCCGAACGGGAAGTGGTCGTCGACCCCCCAGAGGGTGCCGGCGAGCAGCAGGGCCAGGCCGAGCGCGGTCGCGCCCAGCCGGACCGCGCGGCCGCGGGGGGTCAACGTCTCCATCGGGTCGTGACGATACGGGATCGGGATGTCGCGACGGTGTCCCTGCGCGTTCTGCCGCTGGCCCTGCGTGTCGGCGGGTACGCCGACGCGGACCCCCTGGTGGGGGCCCGGCCGTCGTGGGTGGTGCTCAGTGCTTGTGGTCGGCCAGTTGCTTGCGCACGTCGTCCATGTCGAGGGCCTGGACCTGCTCGATCAGGTTCTCCAGCGCCGACTCGGGCAGCGCGCCCGGCTGGGCGAAGACGATCACGCCGTCCCGGATCGCCATGATCGTCGGGATGGAGCGGATGTCGAACTTCGCGCCGAGCTCCTGCTGCGCCTCGGTGTCGACCTTGCCGAAGACGATGTCCGGGTGCTTCTCCGAGGAGCGCTCGTAGACCGGGGCGAACCGCTTGCACGGGCCGCACCACTCGGCCCAGAAGTCGACCAGCACGATGCCGTCGCTCCCGGTCACCTCGTCGAAGTTGGCCGTGGTCAGCTCAACCGTTGCCATTGCACTCTCCGATCAGCGGATTGCTTTTTCGTCCCGTAGAACCAGGGCAGCCCCGATTGAATTCCCGGCCCGGGCGGGCCGAAACCGGGTCGGCCCGGGGCGGGGCCGGCCGGAGGCCGGGCAACCATCGAACCGCATCTGTCGATCCCGCGCTGCGGAACGCAAATGCACTGCGCACTTGCGTCACCTCCGGTGATGGGAGCGTTTCCAGGGAGATCCACGTCACCCACCGGTACGATTCGGTAACTTCAGCCTTGACAAGGGGTGACTGTGCCGCTAGAGATCGCATAGCACAGCATCAGCGATTACTCAGAGTGATGTCACAAAAAGGTAAATGTGACGTCCGTCTCTGTCGATGTGTCCACCCCGTACGGCAGAATCTCTGGCATCAGAGCGTGGGCGGCGGGTGCCGGGGAGGGCCCCGCCGCTCATTGCGTCTCCCCCCGGATCCGCCCGGTGTGACATTTCCACTCGGCCTCCGCCCCCGTCATCACCTTAACCACCGGTAAGGCATGCTGTGCCGAACTCCATCGCCGCCCGTCGAAGGGGACAAGGATGCAGTTCGGCCGCTACTTCGAGGAGTTCGAGGTCGGCGCGGTCTACCGGCACTGGCCCGGCAAGACCGTGACCGAGTACGACGACCACCTCTTCTGCCTGCTCACCATGAACCACCACCCGCTGCACATGGACGCGCACTACGCCGAGTCGGCGAGCCAGTTCAAGCGCAACGTGGTGGTCGGCAACTACATCTACTCGCTGCTCCTCGGCATGTCCGTGCCGGACGTCAGCGGGAAGGCGATCGCCAACCTCGAGGTCGAGTCGCTGCGGCACGTCGCACCGACCTTCCACGGCGACACCATCTACGGCGAGACCACCGTGCTGGACAAGCGCGAGTCCGGGTCGAAGCCGGACCGGGGCGTCGTCGCGGTGGAGACCCGCGGCTACAACCAGGACGGCACCCTGGTCTGCGTCTTCCGGCGCAAGGTCATGGTCCCCAAGAAGGAGTACGCCGCCGCGGCGGTGCCGGACGGCGTCGACCCGGAGCGGCCGAGCTTCCCCGAGCCCCGCTGACCGCAGCCCCGACGGGGCCCCTTCCCACCGTGTTCTGGTCGGGAAGGGGCCCTGGTCGCGATCCGGGGCATATGCTGGCGCCGGAGGTCTAGATGAGCCACTCCCTCGCCGGAGAGCCGCCCTCTGCCGGACGCCGTGCCGCACCGCTGACCACAGCCGTCTACTCCGCCGCCGAGTGGGACCTGCTCACCACTCTGCCCGGCCGGGTACTCGTGGCCGCCGCCTCGCCCACGCCCGGCCGCCCGCCCCGTGGCGTCGCCGCCGGG
>NZ_JAEVHN010000690.1:0-3175 GCF_016803375.1 Micromonospora sp. 4G55 | reverse complement strand
ACCGGCCTCGTTGCCGGCGGCGGCCGGCGTGGCCGGCTCGGCCGGGCCACCGGCGCGTCGGGCCCGCCAGGCCCGCAGCCACTCCTTGGTGCGCTCCACCATGGTGTAGAGCGTCGGCACCAGCACCAGCGTCAGCAGCGTCGAGGTGAGCAGACCGCCGATCACCACCACGGCCAGCGGCTGGGAGATGAAGCCGCCCTCGCCGGTCAGCCCGAGGGCCATCGGCAGCAGCGCGAAGATGGTGGCGACCGCGGTCATCAGGATCGGACGCAGCCGCCGCCGGCCGCCCTCGACCACCGCGTCGGTCACGCTCATCCCCTGCGCCCGGTACTGGTTGATCAGGTCCAGCAGCACGATCGCGTTGGTCACCACGATGCCGACCAGCATGAGCACGCCGATCAGCGCCGGCACGCCCAGCGGGGTGCCGGTGACCAGCAGCAGGCCGATCGCGCCGGTCGCGGCGAACGGGATCGAGATCAGCAGGATCAGCGCCTGGGTGATGCTGCGGAAGGTCGCCACCATGATCAGGAAGACGATCGCGATCGCGGCCAGCACCGCCAGGCCCAGGTCGCCGAAGGCATCCTCCTGCTCGGCGCTCGCGCCGCCGACGGTCACCGTCGCGCCGGGCACCTTGATGTCGGCGACCCGCTTGCGCAGCTCCTTGGTGATCGCCCCCAGGTTGGAGCCGGTGGCGGTGCCGGTGACGGAGACGCTGCGCTCGCCGTCGATCCGGGTGACCTGCTGCGGTCCCTCGCCCTGGGTGACGTCCGCGATGTCGTCCAGCTTGACCGGGCCGACCGGCAGGGCGCGCAGCTGCTCCACGGTCGTCGGCGGGGTGGCCGAGGTCCGCAGCACCACGTCCTGCTGACCGCCGTCCAGGGTCACCCGCCCCAGCGGAGCACCCCGGTACGCCTGCGACACCAGCTGCCCGACCGCCGCCTCGCTCAGCCCGACCCGGGCCGCGGCGAGCCGGTCGACGGTGACGTCGACCCGGGGCACCCGCGTCGCCAGGCTGGTGGAGACGTCCTCGACGTCCGGCGTGCCGGCCATCGCCGCGCGAGCCTCCTCGGCGGCCCTGGCCAGCGTCTCCTGGTCGGCGGCCTGGACGACCAGCTCGAGCTGGTCACCCTGGCCCTGGCCGAAGGTGAGTTCGCCGACCTCGGCGCCGAGAGCGTCGAACTTCTCCCGCAGGATCTCCTTCATCTCCTTGGCGTCGGTGTCGCCGTCGAGCGCCACCGACCAGCGGGCGGTGTTGTTGCCCCCGCCGCCCAGCCACGGCTGGTCGCTGCCGCCCGCGGTGACCTGGTACGTCTCGACGCCGTCGGTCCGACCGAGCACCTCCTCGACCCGGCGGGCCGCCTGGTCGGTGGCGGCCAGTCCGGCGCCCGCCGGCAGCTCCTGGGTGATGTTCAGGGTGTCCTGGCCGGAGTCGTCCAGGAAGTTGGTCTCCAGCTTCTGCGCCAGGCCGAACGTGCCGAGCAGCACCAGCAGCCCCACCGCGACGGTGATCCAGCGGGTCTTGCGGGTACGGGTGGCGAACCCGATCGTCGGCAGGTACGCCCGCTGCAACGGGCTGCGCAGCTCCTTCTCCTCGGCGGCCCGGCGCACCGCGGCGTCGTCCGCCCCGACCCGGCGCGGCGTGAGGAACCAGTACGCCAGCACCGGGATCACGGTCAGCGAGACCAGCAGCGAGGCGAGCAGGGCCACCGTCACGGTGATCGCGAACGGCGCGAAGAGCTGCCCGACGAAGCCACCCACCAGCGCGATCGGGGCGAACACCGCGACCGTGGTGAGGGTCGACGCGGTCACCGCGCCGGCCACCTCGCGGACCGCGACGACGATCGCGTCCCGTTTGGGTTCGCCGTACTCCAGGTGGCGTTTGATGTTCTCCAGCACCACGATCGAGTCGTCGACCACCCGGCCGACGGCGATGGTGAGCGCGCCGAGGGTGAGCAGGTTGAGCGAGTAGTCGCCGGCCCAGAGCGCGAGCAGCGCCACCACCACCGACAGCGGGATGGAGACCGCGGTGACCAGGGTGGAACGCACCGACAGCAGGAAGACCAGGATCACCACCACGGCCATCAGCAGGCCGAGCAGGCCCTCGGTGGTCAGGCTCTCGATGGACTTCTCGACGAACGGCGCCTGGTCGAAGACGACGGTCAGCTCGGCGCCGGAGGCGGAGCGCAGGGCGTCGAGCCGGTCCCGGATCTCGTGCGAGATGCGCACGGCGTTGCCGTCCGGCGCGGCGACCACCTGGACGCCGAGGCTCTCGATGCCGTTGGTGCGGGTGATCGCGGTGGCCGGGGCGAGCTGCTGCTGCACGGCGGCGACGTCACCGAGGCGGACCGGCGGCGCCTTGGGCACGCTCGGGGTGAGCACGATGCCGCGCAGCTCGTCCAGGGTGGTGATCGGGGCGCCGACCTGCACCGGGAGCGCCCGGGTGCCGTCGGTGACCGCGCCGGCCGGCACGGAGATCCCGTTGGTCTTCAGCGCCGTCCCGATGGCGGTCGGGGCCAGCTTCGCGGCGGCGAACTTCGCCGGGTCCGGCGTGATCGTCACGACCTGGTCGCGGGTGCCGGTCACCTCGACGGTACGGACACCGTCGATCCCCTCCAGCTCTCCGACGACGGTGCTGCGCAGCTTCTCCGCCAGCGCCCGCTCGTCGCCGCCCCCGCTGGCGGCGAGCACCACCGCGGGCAGGTCGTCGGTGCTCCCGGTGAGGACCTGCGGGTCCACCTCCGCGGGGAGCTGCGCGTCGATCCGGCCCAGGGCGGTCTGCATCTTGTTGGCCGCGTCGTCGACGTCGGTGCCGAACTCGAACTGCACCGAGACGGTCGCCGAACCCTCCCGCGAGGTGGAGGTGACCTTCTCCAGCCCGGGCAGGCCCTGCAGGCTGTTCTCGATCGGCTCGGTGACCTGGGACTCGACGATCTCCGGCCCGGCGCCGGGGTAGACCGCCACGACGAAGGCGCCGGGGAACTCCAGCGACGGCAGCAGCTGCTGCTTGAGCGAGGGGACGGCGAACGCCCCGAACGCCGCGGTCACCACCGCGATCAGGGCGACCAGTCCCCGGTTGGCGAGGCTGGATCGGGCGAGCAGCGACATCGGCGGACTCACTCCTGCAGGAGGTCGACGGGGTGAGCAAAGTGTGCCGGATTCACTTTCCCCACCCCCA